>CAYVDX010000704.1:0-2755 GCA_964450485.1 uncultured Calditrichaceae bacterium | reverse complement strand
TTTTACCCGGAGATTTCGCTGGTGAAATTAGTGGATTACAAAGTGCGCGTGCTCAGCGGCGACGAAACAGGCACGGCGTCACGGGTGCGGGTGCTCATCGAGTCACAAGCGGCGGAACAACGCTGGTCAACGATGGGCGTTTCTGAAAATATTATCGAAGCCAGTTGGAACGCACTGGTGGATTCATTTAGCTATTTTCTCTATAAAAAACAGCAATTTAAGCAGCCGGTGGAGGAACGACATTATGCCTCGTAGAATTTATATTTTTGACACAACTTTGCGCGATGGGGAACAATCCCCGGGATGCAGCATGAATCTCGCGGAAAAAGTGCAATTGGCGCGTCAACTGGAAAAGTTGGGCGCGGACGTCATTGAAGCGGGGTTTCCGATTGCATCCGGCGGAGAATTTGAAGCGGTGCGGGCGGTTTCGGATGTGGTGGAAAAATCCACCATTGCGGCGCTGTGTCGCACCAAAAAAGCGGATATCGACCGCGCCTGGGAGGCGATCAAACACGCGAAATCACCGCGAATTCACACCTTTATCGCCACCAGCGATATTCACATGCATCATAAATTAAGCATGAGCCGCGCGCAAGTGCTGCAAGCCGCGCGGGAAATGACGGCGCACGCCCGGTCGCTTTGCGATAATGTGGAATTTTCCGCGGAAGACGCCAGCCGCAGCGAGATTTCCTTTTTGGTGGATGTCGCCGCCGCGGCCATCGAAGCGGGCGCAACCACGGTAAACCTGCCGGATACGGTTGGTTACGCCACGCCGCGGGAATACGGCAGCATTTTCGCGGAAATGCGGCGGCAGATTCCGGCGGCAAAAAACATTCACCTCAGCGCCCACTGCCACAACGACCTGGGTTTAGCCGTGGCAAATTCATTGGCGGCGATTGAAAATGGCGCCGACCAGGTGGAATGCACCATCAACGGCATTGGCGAGCGGGCCGGAAATGCTTCGCTGGAGGAAATTGTGATGGCGCTGAATGTCCGCCGGGAAAATTATGACGCCCAAAGCCGGGTGAATACCCGCGAATTATATCCAACCAGCCGGATGCTGACGGACATCACCAGCGTTCCGGTGCAGCCGCACAAAGCGATTGTCGGGAAAAACGCCTTTGCCCACGAAGCCGGTATTCATCAGGACGGTGTGTTGAAAAACGCCCTGACTTATGAAATTATGACGCCTGAATCAGTCGGGTTGGGGAAAAATGAAATTGTCTTAGGCAAGCACAGCGGCCGTCACGCGTTGCAAAAGCGTTGCGCGGAATTGGGTTTTGATTTGAGCGGCGAGAAATTGCAAAAAATTTATGAAGCGTTTTTAAGAATCGCGGATGAAAAAAAGGGTGTTGATCAAAATGATTTGCAACAAATTTTGCGAAACGGCGGTTGGGTGATTGCGCCGGAAATTGCCGGAGAACGAATGGCGTGAGGATTGAAACTGGAAATTTGAAACTGGAAATTTGAAACTTGATGCTTGATGCTGGGGAAGCTCGATATCTGGAGTGATATACTCATTTACGAATAAAGTAAAACATTTGGTGGCCCTAATTATCATTACCGAATTGCTTTTCTGATTCGCCTTCCAGAGGGGCTTTTGCAGGTTTCAAGTTTCGATTTTCAAGTTTCAAATTTCAATCTAAACAGAATGATACAACTTTTTTTATCAAGCGAATAATTTACTTAAACAGACAAACGAGACAAGCATGGCAATGACAATTACAGAAAAAATATTGGCAAAACACGCTGGCGAACGGAGGGTGGAAGCCGGGCAAAACGTCTGGGTAAACGTGGATGTGCTGATGACCCACGACGTTTGCGGGCCGCCAACGATCGGCATTTTCAAAAAAGAATTTGGGGCAAACGCCAAAGTGTGGGATCCCGAAAAGCTGGTGATCATCCCCGATCACTACATTTTTACAAAAGATCGCCACGCCAACCGGAATGTGGATATTTTGCGAGCGTTCGCGGCCGAACAAAAGTTGCCGCATTATTACGACGTGTTCACGGAACGCTACAAGGGCGTTTGCCACGTTGCTCTGCCCGAAGAGGGCTGGACCCGCCCGGGTGACGTGCTTTTCGGCACGGATTCGCATACCTGCACCGCCGGGGCGTTCGGACAATTTGCCACCGGCATCGGCAACACTGACGCGGCGTTTATCCTGGGAACCGGCAAGCTTTGGGTAAAAACGCCGGAAACCATGCGTTTTGAAATCGAGGGAGAAATTCCCTTTGGCGTGATGGCAAAGGACATTATTTTGAATATCATCGGTGACATCGGCGTGGACGGCGCATCGTATCGCACCATGGAATTTGCCGGCAGCGCCATCGAAGCGATGACCATGGAAGATCGCATGACCCTTTGCAACATGGTGATTGAAGCGGGCGGCAAAAACGGCGTGATCGCCGCGGACGCCAAAACCGAGGCGTATGTCCGTCAGCGCACCAACACGCCGTACGAAATTTTCCAAAACGATCCGGGCGCAAAATTTCACAGCGTCCATCGCTACCGGGCGGAAGCGTTAAAGCCGATGGTCGCCAAACCGCATTCGCCGGATAACAAATCGACCATTGATGAAGTGTTGAACACGCCGTTGAATCGCGCCTATATCGGCTCATGCACCGGCGGAAAATTTTCCGATTTTTATGCCGCCGCACAATTGTTGAAAGATAAAACCGTCGGCGTCAACACATTTATCGTGCCCGCAACTACGGATATTGCCCGGCAATTGCGCGAAGAACAGATCGAGGG
>CAYVDX010000703.1:0-2760 GCA_964450485.1 uncultured Calditrichaceae bacterium | reverse complement strand
TATGGTTAATTGTATTTTGTTCGTTATTGGCCAGTTTTTTCGCCACCAATTCCAAATTTTTTCTGATAATATTTCAGAATTTTTTTGTGTAATTGAATCAAATTAGGCCTTAATTTGAATATATTTTCCACAAGAGGCGTCAAATCCTCGGCGAGGTATTCATGAACGATCTGGATTCTCAAGTCTTTCATTTCCCGTATTTGATCAGTTGATGCGATAAAGCGGCGTTTTTCAGCGCGATTGATAACATCGATGGTTGTGCCGCCCTCTTCAAGCTCAACCTTGTCGATACTTCTGAATACTTTGTTTATGATCAGATCAATGGTTCTTCCAAACCGACTGCACAGGTTTTCAAGCTTGTCAAACTCATCGGCTGTGTATTCTTTTTTAATACCAAAAGACTGACATTGTTTAAAGGAACGTTCTAACCAACGAATGGCATCCTGCATTTGGTTAAGCACTTCTTGCAGGTATTGCAGGGCATCTTCTTGGGTCACAATGCCACTCCTTCTTCATAAGCCATTCTTATAAAGGGTCTGGTTAGATCGCGGGCAATAATGATATCAATTTTTTGTTCTCCGAGCCGGTCATACAGGCAAAGCCGAATCCCTCGTTTATCATGTTCTGATAAGAAATCTGAAAAAATTAAAAGATCAATATCGCCGCCTTTTTTTGTATCATCTGCCCGCGACCCAAATAAATAAATTTGGGCGTCCGGATCGTATTCTTTGACGACATCTTTAATATGTTGAATATCTTTGTGCTTTAGCCGCATTTGACGCCGATTTTATTTGTTTATTTAAGCGTATCTATGGCTAAAAGTTAATCGTTCATGTGATAATTGTCAATGGAAAAGATGTCATTGGTTAGTTGTTCGCTTTGCTCACGTCAGTTGCTCGTTGCACTCGCGTCAGTTGTCCCGCCACGCAAGTGGCTCCTTCGGAGGAACGCCGGGATCATTAGTCAATGGTCAATTGTTCGTTGCACTCGCGTCAGTTGTTCGCTTTGCTCACGTCAGTTGCTCGTTGCATTCGCGTCAATTGAGCTTTCCCAATGAGAACACTTTGTGCCGCCCTGCCTGTCCCGGAACGCCGGGATCATTGTCCATTGGTCGAATAAGTGTTGAAATTACGACGTTCGTTTACTACATTTTAGTTGATCATATATCAATTGGTTTTTTAAAAGGAGTAAATGTATCAATGAACAGGAAACAAAAAGCCGGTATCATAAAAGAATTAGTGAGTTGTTTACGCTCAGAACGGGAAATTACCCGCATTGTCATTTTCGGATCGTTTTTTAAGTCAAAAAAACCGAATGATTTAGATGTCGCGGTGTTTGTCGATAGCTCGGAAAATTATTTTCTATTAGCGCCCCGGTTGCGGTCGAAAATTCGTTCTATTACCCGGAAAATGGCGGTAGATTTAATCCCCGTGCAAGAGGGTGTTCAAGAAAGTTTTTTTCTTTCGGAAATCGAAACAGGTGAACTGGTTTATGAAAGATGAGACCAAAACCTGGCTGGATTATGCTGTCGAGAATTTAGATGTCGCCAAATTGACATTGGCGCACAACCATTTTAATCCAAGCCTGCAAAATGCCCAACAAGTGGAGGAAAAAGCGTTAAAGGCTATTATCATTCAAACCGCTGCAATATTTAAGAAGACCCATTCTATTAATGAATTGGCGGCGATAATTGACGAACTGGGAATTGAAGTTCAAATTACCGAAGATGGATGCGATCTACGTTCCTTCAAAATACCCGGTGGAAAATGTTTATGCTGACAGCAATGCAAATGCTGAATTATGTGAAAAGGCGATTGGGATTGCTGAAAACGTTATTGATTCTGTAAAGCAATACTTCCATTAACTCTCTTTCCAAATTTTTTCAATAAACCTGCCATTAATGTTTGCTCGCGTCGCTTGCGTCTCAATCGTATGTGAATTCGGACGATGCGATTGTTTCATTCATCATTTTGAGATTGGTGAAATCGGGAAAATCGCTGCGGCCGAGCCAGGCGTAGATGATCCAGGCGATGTGATAGGAACGGCATTCCTGGTTGATTTGTAACTTATGAGGCTCGATTGGTTGAGCATTGGAATGATAAATGGAATTCAAATAAGTTCTTAAAATCCGTTTGGGTCTTTCCGGATGTTCATTGCGCCGGATGGAGCGATAGATAAAAAAAGGGTTTTGGCGCAGCATCGGTGTGTTTAACTGGTTTTCTCCAAACAACCATTGAAGGCTTTTTTGTATGGCGGGCTTTACATCTTCCAATCCCATGTCCAAGGCAGGGAGCAGAAACAGCATGGCCATGGCGTCCTGGTGAACGCTATAAACCTGGTACCAATCCATTATTTTTCCGGTTTGGGAGTCCATAAACCAGGGCCATTCTCCGTTAATGCCCTGTAATTGAATCACGTTCCGGACAGCACCTAATAATGTGTGACGAATTTTATTGTCATTAAAATGAGTGGCATAGTGGTGGAGCGCCATTAAAAAATATACGACGCCTCCAAAGGAGACATATCTTCCCCGGATAGTGTTATTGTGTTTAGGGAGCAGTGTTTTTGGATGCATATATTTTTTGAGTATTATCTCCATCAATTTTTCTGCAAACTTGATGGCTTTATCATTACTGCAAGCGTGGGCATAAGTGGTAACGCCAAAGGATACCCAGGCAAGGTCCTGAACCGGCTGTGCGGATAATGCCGCCGGCGTTGACAGCTTATTCCAAAGCCAATCAAAAAGCAAATCGGCTGTTT
>CAYVDX010000702.1:0-2768 GCA_964450485.1 uncultured Calditrichaceae bacterium | reverse complement strand
CGGTCACGGTCAGCGTCACCGAGTTTTCCAGCAAGGCGCGCACCCGCTCGATGGTTTCCGCTTTGCCGGGAAAATCCACCAGCGGAAAATCCACGCCCACAAATGTGTGGCGATTCAAATCGCTGCGTTGCGGGCCGCCCACGGCTGCTTCGCCGCTGTAAACCGGCATGTGGCAATCCTGGCATTCCACGCCCATTCCCAAATACGGGCTTTCGTCCCACTCGATGTTGGTTTCTTCTAAAAATAAATTGCCGGAGGGCGCCTCGATATTGTGGCAGGAACTGCAAATGCGCGAAAAGTTGAATTCGTTATCAAAAGCGGATTCGTGGAAACCGTTTTTTTGAGGATCGGAAATCGTGGAACGGCGCACCTTGTCGAAACGATAATTTTTGCGCGTCAACCCCTGCCCGCTTTTGATGGAGTATGAATTCACCAAATGGCAGGCGTCGCAGAAAATGCCGTTCCGGGACAGCGCGGAAAAATCGTCAAAATCAAATCCATGCGCTGTTTCGCCCAGCATCGGCCCCAGGGGCGTGTGGCATTTGATGCAAAATTGATCGGTCGGATCGCTGGAACGCTGCCGGGAAATTTCGATCAATTTGCGAAACACCGGGTCCGCGACGGCGTAATGGTGCATCGATTGCTCCCACTCCGCCAAGTGATTGGGATGGCAGACCCCGCATTGCCGCGGATCGACAAATGTTTCCTTGACCAGCGCAATCGAATCCGGCGTTGCCGGCGGCTGCGGATTGGTGCTGTTTTTATCGCAAGCGGTGAAAGTGAGAAATAGGAAGCAGGAAGTGAGAAGCAAAAAGACGAAGGGGGAAGTAAAAAGATTTCTCTTCATCTGTCCGGTGCTCCCATTATGGGAAATGTTTATGTATTTATGACTCGTTCCACGCTCTGCGTGGAATGCAGGAAACCGACGCTCTGCGTCGAGTATTTGACGCAGAGCGTCACGAGCGGCATTCCAACGGAGACCGTTGGAACGAGATAAAGCTGTTAATTGCTCATAGATTTTCATTTTACTCGTTTCAAATTTCAATCTTCAATTTTCACTTGCTCAACAGCCGCATCCCGGAGCCGAAGTTCTCAATCTCAATCACTTTTTCGATGGAATTATCCGCCGTGTTGATAACCACGACGGCGCCGATGGTTGCATTGTCGCCGAAGTCGTAAGCCGGGTGATAATCGCCGGAGGTGTTGCGCCCGGAAATAAACAGGCGCTGCCCGTCGGGGGAAATATCGATGCCGTGCGGCTGGGAAAGCCCGTCCGAGCCGTCGCCTGCGCCAAAGCTTTGGAACGTAAAATCCGCGGTGTTGATCACATGAAATCTATTCAATCCCAGGTTTCCCACGTAAAATGTTGCGCCATCCGGCGAAAAAACGCTGTGCCAGGGCTGCCCGCCCACCGGAATCGCGGTTTCGATGTGGCGGTTCGCCGTGTCCGTCATATCGATTACCACAATTTCCCCGGTGCCGATGCAGGAAACATACGCTTTTTGATCATCCGGCGTCACGCCGATTTGCACCGGGGTGCGATCATTGCCAAGAATGACCTGGTCAACAAACGATTTCGTCGCATTTTCCACGACTAAAAAAACATCCTCGGCAAAACTGGCCGTGTAAACAAATTCACCGTTGTGGGCGACGCGCATGGCGTGCAAAACCGCCAGGTTCGGCGGAAACAAAATTGTTCCGTCGCCGCCGTCATACCCGGTCATCGTTTCGCTGTTGATGGCCGTAATGGAAGAAGTCGGGTTGTTCACGGTAAATTTTGATACATACAGGGTGTTTTCGGTGGGATGATGATCCATCAACGCCGGGATAAACCCGTCAAACTGACCGACCAATTGATTGTCAGCCACGGTAAATTTGAGCACTTTATTGACCTGGTTATCGATGCAGCTCACAAACCAGAATTGCTTGTCCGGCGAAAACGCGATGTGATGCGCTTTTGAGGAGCGCGGAAAACCGAAATTCGTTAAATCGACGTTGCGAATGACCACCAGCGCGTCGGCGTCAATAATATTGATGATGGATTCGCCCTGGCTGCAAACGTAGAGCAGGTTTTTCGCATCACCGTAGGGAATTTCGCCGGCGTCATTTTTTGCCCCTTCATCAATCCAGCGCGCTAAAAAATTGGTTTTTACGCTATCTAATTTATTTGCATAACTCAACTTACGGGTCAACTCAATCAGCAGGCTATTATCCGAATCAAAGGGAATAATCGCCTCGCCGTGTTCCCATCCCTTGATGAGATTCTCCCAGGAATCCATCTGCAATCCCGGGGGAAAAACGCCGGCGTCCTGCAAAATTTTAGCGTATTCGTTCAGCAACGGTTGCACATGTTTGGCATATTCAATGGTTTGAATGCTGCCGTAATCAATCGCGTCCGGGCCCACGGAATTTGAATTTTTGTCGCAGAAAAACAGTAAAAAAGGCAATGCCAAGGTCAACAAAAAGACCAAAAATTTCTTCATTGATCCCTCACTTTAGATTTATTCAGTTTTATACGGTCATTTTTTGTATGAGTTCATCGTTGCAATTTTTTAAAATATTGAAAACTTATGTTAATTTTGTAAGAAATGAAACATTTTTCAAAAAATACTGTGTTATGATTTTATAACAGGAATGTAGGCAGGCCGGATATCGAGCTACGAGTTACCGACAAGGATGCCGGTCAAACGTAACACAAGCATCCTTGCTTGTCAACGTAACACAAGCATCCTTGCTTGTCAACGTAACACAAGCATCCTTGCTTGTCA
>CAYVDX010000701.1:0-2771 GCA_964450485.1 uncultured Calditrichaceae bacterium | reverse complement strand
CTGCGAAAGCTTTTAAATCGGCGCCCCCTGAATTGCAACAGAAAATACAAATATTATTTAGCGCCTGGCTCAAGGAAGTCACCTCAAGCGATCAAACCTCCCTGAAGCGATTAATGGATAAAATCAGCGAAAATGCGCAAGCTAAAGGGTTAACCCCGGAAATTTTGGAAACCATCCTGAGTGAAAATTAAATACCGTTTTGTTATTGACGCGAATGTCATCATTAGTGCGCTTCTTTTTAAGAACTGATGTTACGCGTTTATTGCTTGTAAGCCCTTAAAAGGGCTATAAAAGGTTTTTAGCATCCTTTCAACCCCACGATAAATCGTGGGGCTAACATTGTTTTATTTGACGCGATTCGCCTAAGAATTCTTCGTTTAAGAATTCTACATTAAGATTTTGATGAAACCGTTGAAACGGTTAGAATATGTCTCGTATTTATGGGTTAACACCGGCTTGAAACCCGGTGTTAAGGAGAAAAATATTATTAACACCGCGGCTCAGCCCGGTGTTTAATCACAAAAACAGCGCATTCGCTAAACCATTAAACGATAGAAAATATGCAACAAAAACCGCTCTGGCTCATCGATTTGGGAACACAGCCGTATCGCCCGGTATGGGATTTTCAGCGCAAACTCCAGCGGATGCGCATCGAACAGAAAATTCCCGACACGTTGATTTTTGTCGAACATCGCCCGGTTTACACCATTGGGAAAAACGGCAGCGAATTTCACGTTATTGCCCGGGAACATTTTTTGAAAAAGCACAACATCGAAGTGGTGGAAGTTGATCGCGGCGGCGATGTCACCTATCACGGCCCCGGGCAGTTGGTGGGCTATCCCATATTTGATTTGCATCAGCATCGAAAAAGTGTATCTTATTACATGCGTCAGTTGGAGGATGTTTTTATCGAAACCTTGCAGCACTGGCAGTTGAGCGGCCGCCGCAACGAGGGATACACCGGCGTTTGGATCGATGATGAAAAAATTGTGGCGTTGGGCGTGCGGATTTCCCGCTGGGTAACCATGCACGGCTTTGCATTTAATGTAAACACAAATTTAAACCATTTTAGCGGGATTGTTCCCTGCGGTATTTTCCACCTGGGCGTAACTTCATTGGAAAAACAAGTGGGACATCCGGTCGAAATGGCTGACGCAAAGGAAAAGGTATTAGCTGCCATTCAGCATGTTTTCGGATTTAATGAACTGTTGCGAAAAAATGTCGATCTGAATCAAATGGCGAAAACATACGAAGCGTTGAATATTGACGGCGAAAAGAAAATGACCTATCAGGAGAATGAGATATGAAACAAGAAGTGTTGATGCCCAAACTTGGTGAGAGCATCACGGAAGGCACGATTGTAAAATGGTGGAAACAGCCCGGCGATTATGTTAAAAAAGATGAGACATTGCTGGAAATTTCCACCGATAAAGTGGATTCGGAAATTCCCAGTCCCTTTGAAGGCGTGCTGGCGTCGATAAACGCCAGGGAAAATGACACCGTGGCGGTTGACGACGTCATTGCCGTGATTGACACGGAAGGGGAAGCCGCAAATACCGTCAATGGACAACAAGCCGATGTGGAACTGAAAATTGAAACGCCGGCGGCCGCCGCGCCCCCGCCCCCGCCGGTTGAGACCGCAGCGGATGGGAAGGAATCTGCCGCGCCCCTAACGCCCGCGCCAACGGCCGGCGGCGAAATTGTTGAAATGGAAATGCCCAAATTAGGCGAAAGTATCACCGAGGGCACGATTGTGAAATGGTGGAAAAACGTCGGTGATGTTGTCAAAAAAGATGAGACGCTCTTGGAAATTTCGACGGATAAAGTGGATTCGGAAATCCCCAGCCCTTTTGACGGGACGGTTCAGGAAATCGTGGCGAAGGAAGGGGAAACCGTGACAGTGGGCAGCGTCATCGCAAAAATTATGACCGGCGAAGGCGCGGCTGTTCAGGCAGCGCCTGTTTCGCCCTCACCCGTTGCCGCCGCGCCGGCAGATGCGCCGTTTTCGCCGCCGCCCAGCAATGGCGATGTGGAACCCGCGCCGCCGCAAACAATGCCGGCAGCCCCGGAAAAACGCAGCCGCGGGGGGCGATTTTATTCGCCGCTGGTGCGCAGCATTGCCCGAAAAGAAGGCGTCTCCATGGGTGAATTGGAAACCATCCCGGGCAGCGGGCTTGACGGCCGCGTGACCAAAAATGACATTTTGAATTACCTCGGTTCCGGCAGAGTGTCCGTGCCGGCCGCGGTAAAACCGGGGCCCGTTGCCCAACCGGCAATGCCGCAAGTATCGCCGCCCCAACCGCAAGCCGCATCGGCAAAGACGCCGGAGCCATTGCCTTCAACCGAAGAAGTAAAGAAAAAGTTTGGCGGTCAGCGCGTGGAAGTGGTTCCCATGGACAATATCCGCAAAAAAATTGCCGAGCACATGGTAAAAAGCAAGCATACCTCGCCGCATGTTTACGGCGTCGCCGAAGTGGATTTCACGAATGCGATGAACCTTGTCAAAAAGCACCGCGACGGCTGGAAACAGCGCGAAAACATGAAGCTGACCGTCAACCCGATGATCCTCTATTGCGTTGCCAAGGCGTTGAACGATTTCCCCGAAATTAATGTCTCAATCGACGGGCAGAATATTATCCGGCGCAATTACGTTAACATCGGCATGGCGGTGGCCACGGAGCGCGGTTTGATAGTGCCGGTGCTGAAAAATGCCGATGAACTCAATTTCCGCGGGGTTGCCAGAAATGCCTACGACCTTGCGATTCGCACCC
>CAYVDX010000700.1:0-2794 GCA_964450485.1 uncultured Calditrichaceae bacterium | reverse complement strand
TAATACACCCGGCATTGTGTTTTCCAAAATATTGATGCTACACAAATACGATTTTAGTTTTCAACTTAATTTTTCCCTCTGCGATACTCTGCCCGTAGTTGTGTAGCAAGCGTTATGAAAGCCGTTGAAACGGCTGCAAAACATTCAGTTCTCTTATTAACACCGGGTTTAAACCCGGTGTCAATGAGAAAAAAATCGAGCTAAAACAACCGTTTCAACGGTTTCTATATCCATAGCTACACAAATACCTCTGCCCTAAAGGGGGGACTTGCGTTCCGACCTCTGCGATTAAACACGGTGCTTAAGATCAGATACTAACTGATGTTTTGTGTATTTATATAATTTCACACAAAACCACAAAGCCTCTGTTTGTAGTAAAATGTCGTGACATGGCGCGCCAGTCACAACTTTTTCATTGGAATTTACCCATCTATCTGAAAAAAACCGGGTTTCTGCAAATTTGACCGAAATACCTGGGTTGTTAAAAATTTTGTTGAATTTAGCGAAATTAAATTTTTTATTCGAATAGGGATTAACGGTGGAACTACCGGTTTTAAATTTTCCGCAATATGAATTTCGCTTTCGCGAGATCAAAAATAAAACCCATATTTTTGATGCTTTGCGGAAAAAATACGTCGTTTTAACGCCGGAAGAATGGGTGCGACAGCATTTAGTGCAGTTTTTGATTAACGAAAAAGGCTATCCGCGTGGCTTGATAAAAGTTGAAGCGACGCTAAAAATTTACGGTAAAACCCGGCGGAGCGACGTCATTGTTTTCGACCCGGAAATGAAGCCGCGGCTGGTGGTGGAATGCAAAGCGCCGCATGTTCCCATCACTGAAAAAACGTTCTACCAGGCCGTAACTTATAACGCCGTCATAAAAGCGCAATACCTCATTGTGACCAATGGATTGCGGCATTTTTGCTGCCAATTAGATGAAGATGGCAGCTACCGGACTTTTTTGGATGATATCCCTCCGTATGCGCCCGCCTGATTCGTTCTTCTAAATTGATGTGTTCAAATTCAATTTTTTCATTGCTTTACAAGCAAAATACCATTATCATATTTAGCTGACAAACCGGATTTTTTTATGCGCGCAATTCGACCGAAAAGACGTTGGGGGCAAAATTTTTTAATCGATAAAAATATTGCCCGCAAGATTGCCGCCGCGGCATTGGCCAGCCCGCCGCCGCGGTTGATGATCGAGATCGGCCCGGGCGCCGGCGCGTTAACCGATTTGCTGTTAAAAGAAAACGATCCATATATCGGGATCGAGGTCGATCCCCAATTGAGTCGGCGGTTGCTGGAAAAATTTAGCGAAACGGTAAATTTTTCGCTGGTTCAGCAGGATTTTTTGAAAACAGAGTTGCCCCCATTGCTGCAAAAGCATCCCGGCGCCAATCCGGTGATCGTCGGAAATATTCCTTACAACATCACCACGCCGATTTTATTTAAACTGTTTGAACACGCGGATGAACTGGATAGCGCCATTTTGATGATGCAAAAAGAAGTCGGCGAACGTCTCATTGCCGCGCCGTCAACAAAGCAATACGGTCTCTTAGCCATCAATAGCCAATTATTTGCCGAGGTTGACAAAGTGACCGCTGTTCCGGCGCATCTTTTTTCACCCAAACCCAAAGTGGATTCGGTTGTCATGCGTTTGCGCTTCAAAAAAGGCGTGACTGCCGCGTTCACGGATTTTAACCTTTTTCGAAAAGTGCTGCGACACTGCTTTCAGCATCGCAGAAAGATGCTGCGGAAATCTTTATCAATGTTGTTCTCATCAGCGGATTTGAGTAAATTAAACATTGATTTAACCCAACGTCCGGAACAACTTTCGATACAATCCTGGAAAGAACTGACGGAAGTTATCCACCCGCACCTGCAAGGAGGAAGCCGAAAATGAGCGCATCCGCACTGGACATCAACCACGAAGAAATTCTGGAAAATCTGAAATACCTGATCGAAAATGAGCAAAAAGAGCTGGTGCTGAACATTCTGGCGGATTTACACCCGGCGGACATCGCCGATTTATTGGAGCGGATGGATCAGGAGCATCGCGCTAAAATTTTGGCTGTTTTGGATCAGGACATCGCCAGCGAAGTGTTGACGGAGTTGGATGACGCCCTGAAAGAAGACCTGCTGGAGCAAATGGACAATACCCGCATTGCCGAATTGGTGAACGAGATGGATTCGGATGACGCGGCAGATATTGTCTCGGAGCTTCCCAGCGAGCGCGTATCAAAGGTTTTGGCGCATGTCGAGGATGAGAATTCCGAGGAAATTCAGGAGTTGATGCATTACCCGGAAGATTCGGCCGGCGGCATCATGGCAAAGGAATATGTGGCCGTCAATGCGAATCGAACCGTTGAAGAAGCCATTAATGAGCTGCGCGAAAAGCGGGAAGAAGTTGAAGATATTTACCTGGTGTACGTGGTTGATGATTTTGGCAAACTGGTCGGCATCGTCACGCTGAAAGAACTCATTTTGGCAAAACCGTACACCCGGATTAAAAATATCATGGAAGAAGACATTATCGCCATTGAAAGCGATATGGATCAGGAGGCAGTTGCGCAAATCTTTGAAAAATATGATCTTGTCTCCGCCCCGGTTGTCAATCGCAGCCACCAGCTCATCGGGCGGATCACCATTGATGATGTATTAGATGTCATCAATGAGGAAACCGACGAAGACCTGGCCCGGATTGCCGGCATCGGTGAAGTGGAAATATTGGAAGAAAGCGTTTTGCGCATTGTCAAGGCGCGAATTCCCTGGCTGATTATCGCGTTTTTCG
>CAYVDX010000699.1:0-2807 GCA_964450485.1 uncultured Calditrichaceae bacterium | reverse complement strand
GGAGTGCCGCGTCCGGTTGCGCCGTACGCGCCGATGCCGTGGGAGTCATCCACTGCGGTGATGATGCCGTCCTTGACGCGACCCTGATGCGCGGCGACTAATTTTTCGATTTGATCGATGGGCGCATAATCGCCGCGCATGCTAAAAATGCCATCAAAAATCACCACGACGCGCTCGATGCCTTCGGGAATTTTTTCAAGATGCGCCGCCAATTCATCCATATTGTTGTGGGCGTAAATGGCTTTGTTTTCACTTGCCACGTTCGAAATACGCATGGCCCGGATGATGCAATTGTGGTTCAGCGCATCGCCAATCCAGTAGGTTTGTTTGTTGTTGACGGTCAATGCCAGCGCCAGATTCGCGGTGTACGCCGAGTTGAAAATTTTTGCGGCCGGCTTGTTGACAAACCGGGCAATCCGCGCCTCCAAATCCACATGATAGTGAAAAGTGCCGTCGATAAAGCGCACCGCGCCCGGCCCGACGCCGAATTTATGGGTCGCTTCGTCCGCCGCTTTCATCACCGCCGGATGATTGGCCAGCGACAAATAACTGTTGGAATTCATGCGGATAAAGGCCTGGTTTGAGCCGCGCAGTTTGTAGCGCGGGCCGCGCTCGCCCTGTTCGGGGATATACTCAACAATTACCCGCTCCGGCGCTTTGGCGCGCCCTTCAGCTTTTAGTGCTTCAACTTCCGCAGTTAATGCGCGATTGAGTTTTTCCAAAGACATATTGCACCTCGTTGAATCATCATGTTCGTTTGAAACCATTCACTGGCAAAACAAACCTCCGGGGTTTTTAAAGCCTCGGAGGTTACATTGACTGTGTCAATTTGCGGAAGAAATATACAAAACTTTAACGAGAATTACCGGAGTAAAACCATTTTTCGCGATTGCGTCAAATCGCCGGCAGTGATGCGGTAAAGATAAATGCCGCTGGCGACCGAATTCCCGCGATCATTCCGGCCATCCCACACAATTTGATGAAAACCGGCTTCGACCGGCGTGTTGAGCAGGGTGCGCACCACCTGACCAATCGTGTTGTAAATGACGATTTGAACATCCGTTTTTTCGGGCAAATCGTATTGAATGGTGGTCGTCGGGTTAAACGGGTTGGGATAATTCTGGCGTATCTGAAATTCCGTGGGAATGCCGGCGATTGCCTGGCTCAACTTCAATTTTTTCACCGCCGGGTTGCTGATTTGAACCGCTTTCCCATTTCGCAGATTATGGCTGGCGATGATTTGATTGCCGATCATTTCGTGAATCACGACGCCGCGGTTATTTTGTGTGGTGAGCTTTTCCACCGAGACGGTCACGGGGTATTGATCCGTTTGGATGAGAATCGTGGCTTCGGCGTCCCGGGAAATGAGAAAATCATCGCTGAAACGGGCATCAAACAGCGGGGACGGGGGAATGGGCGGCAGCCGGAAACGCGATTTGTCGATGGCTGTTTCGCCGGCAATTTCATCGAGATTGACATCAAAATAAAGCTTTTGACTTGCGCCGGCCGCATCGCTGATTGACAGCGTATTTTGTTCATCAAAACCCGGCGCATCCGCAAGATGATTTGCCCCGGCTTTTGCCGTTCCGGCACAGGTAATGTGAATGCTGCCCGGTGCGCTGGCAAACGCCCAGTAGCCTTGTCCTGCTTCGATGGTATTTGCCGAAAAATACGATCCATCGAATCCAAAAATGCTTCCAACGAGAATACCGCCCGGATCGCTGATTGCGGAAACCGGCACAGAGCAGCTGGGGCCGCCGATCAAATTCCAGCCGGCATTGAGATTGATCCAACAGGAATTTTGGATGCTGCCGGAAATCGGAACGGTCTGATCCGCGGAAAAATTCAGCCAAAATCCCTCGCAGCCCCGGACGTGGGTTTCCATTTGATAGCTGCCGTTGTAGCTGAACAGGCTGTTGGGCGTATGCGCCGGAAACAATGCGCCAACCGCGGAGTCGCTGACGTTCAGCGGGCGCGCAATCAGGTTCCAACCGTTTTTGACGCCCATGCTGAAGGTGGTCATTTCCGGCAAAACGCGCATGGCAACCGGAACCACAACCGGGTTGTTGATCGCGCCGGCGCTGGTCACGCTCACTTCGGCAATGGTGGTTTGGGGAAACAGCGGCAAGGGCAGCAGGTCAAATTCGAGCGGTAATTCCCCGAAGCCGCTGGGCAGGGGAAGGGTTACGCCGCTGCCGGTTGCCGCTGCCGCCCAATCGGTCAGGGCAGCGGTTAAATTGTCGAAAACATCCAGGGTATCACTGCCGGGCGCTTCATTTTCATTGAACAGTTTGGAGACGGACGGGGGCAGCACGAGGATGGATTTGTTATCAACATCCGCCACCTTGCGGAAGGTGCGGCAGGTCGTCGGATCGACGATTAAGGGCGGCGGCGGGTCTGCCAGGAAAATATCAATGGGTCCGTTAAATAAAACATTGGGGCCTTCTTGAATCACCAGTTGATTTAGCGGCAGATCAAAAATGATGTCCAGGTCAACCGGGTTGGGCTGTGGCGGATTAAAGCTGATAAAGGGAACCGGGAATTCCGGGTTTGTGTTAAAATGT
The DNA here is from genome assembly GCA_964450485.1 of uncultured Calditrichaceae bacterium. GTDB lineage: Bacteria > Calditrichota > Calditrichia > RBG-13-44-9 > J075 > JACKAQ01. Next base: position 243 of record CAYVDX010000699.1, on the reverse strand, counting down.
TGATCAATCCCTAAAATTTGCACATTATTTGTAACGGGCTGGGCAAGGGGGATTTGTGTATCAAATCCGGTCAGGCTCATCGCCACAAACTCCACGGGGATTTCGGTTCTCATGCGGTCAATGCCGGATTGTGGAAAAATGGTGTCGCCCAAAGCGCCGCCGCGGGTTTGAAATCCCGGTCCGAGGGGATCATCCGGGGCGAGATTGCCGGGAAAGAAGGTGGAGGCGTGTTGCAGCGTGCCG
>CAYVDX010000698.1:0-2817 GCA_964450485.1 uncultured Calditrichaceae bacterium | reverse complement strand
GCCCGCCGGCAGTTGGCGAAAAAAAGAATAACCGGTATAGATGTAGCGCCCTTTTCCGTAATGCGCATAAAGCAGACCGCCTTTTTTCTTTGTTTCACCGGGATCGCGGCTGGCAAGCAAGGGACGATAATTTGAATGCCACTCGTTGGCAAAATACAGTCCGCGCTCTTGCACCCAGCTTTTAAAATCGCTTTGCAAAATCTGGTTGGGTTGCCGAAAAACCGGGTGATCAAATTGCAAAAATTCCACCGGCGCATTTTCCCGGGTGACCCGGTCGTGAGATAATTTGAAAGGATACGGTCCTAATTTATCGGTCAGAAGCCCTTTGGTTGTGTTGTACTGAACGATCAATGCGCCGCCATTTTTTACATAATCCATTAATCGCGGATAGGCATATTTCAGCCGTTCCCGGACATTAAATGCCCGGACGCCCGTCACAATCGCATCGAACCGGCGAAGGCTTGTGTTTTCCAAATCTTCATCCGACAACAGCGTCACTTTGTAGCCGATTTGGGTTAAGGCATGGGGCACATCATCGCCGGAGCCCATGATGTATCCGATGTTTTTTCCAAAAATTTTCAAGCGAACCCGGGTTAGATTGACGGTTTCTTTCGGGAATAACGTTTGGATGGGGATGTGATCATAATTAACCCGCACCAGGCTGCGTGCCGCTTCGTTGTGTTCATTGATGACGATCTCGGCGGTCATGGTTCTTTGCATGGGCGTTGCCGGCGGGCGAATTTTTACTGAAAATGAAAGTTCCTGATCTTTTTCGGTAAATGAAAAGGGCAGCGCTGTCCGGCTGGCAAACCATGCGTTGGGCATTTTCAAAATTAGTTTGCCGGATACGCCGGCGCTGAAAGATTTCAGCGTCAAATGAACGGTTTTGCGTTGATTATCGGGAAAAACATAGAGATTTTCCGCAAAATTTACGGTTACCGGCGGCGTGATTTCCAAATCGCGGTAGCGTTCGCCTTTTACCGGATCAGCACGGCGATACAAAACCGGTGTTTCAAAAGTAAATAATTCGGCGCCAATCTGAACGGAAAAGCGCAGCGGCGGCACAGTCTTTTTCTCCGGCAAACCGATCAGCGACTGTTCCGCGACTGTAAACAACCCCTGCCCGTGTTTTTCGCGGAGCCAATAGGGTTGGGAATAGGCTGCATCCGCGGGCACGCGCAATTCGGTTTTGATCTCAACCGGTTGATTGGTTTTTGGTGATATGTTCACCGTCGAATCGCTGTTTGAAAATGGCAGGCGTATGCCTTGAAATACAACGGGATAGCCGGATTGATTGATCAATTTTACATTCAGATGAACCTGCCCGCCCGGCGTCACTGTAAAATCTTCGGCAATTGCTTCCAGCCATAAACCGGCGCAAGCCCGGATGATTTCGCGCAATTCCGCCTGCTTTTCCGTGACATAATGATGCGACGGCAGCGCACTGAGTTTTCGGGAGGCTTCGATGAGCAGCGGGAGGCTGGCCGCGGGGTTTTCCGGCTGGAATTCGCGGTAAATACGGTCAAAAATCGCCGTCATTTTTTCCCCGCCGGGAACGCGAGACCAGCTTAAATCCACGCCGTCAAACAAATCCGTTTTTGCCGGATCGCCCAGGGTATGTTGAAAATATTCCGGCAAGCTTCCCCGCCGGGCGCTCATCCCAAATCCCTGGCATTTGTGCATGCTGCGGCTTTCGGCGGCCAGTTCGGTGTAGGATTTTCCCAATAGCGGATTGAATACACCGACGTCGAAACCCGGCAGTTGCGAAGCGTCGAGTTGCATTTGCCGAAGCGCCGGCCGCCAGGCATTCCACACCAATCGCTTTGGCTGCCAGGGTTGCACGAATTTGAGTTGTTCGGGAAATTGGGTCGAATCACCGGCAAGCGAGAACGCCAATTCCGCTAATTTCGCCGAGGCTAAATGCTGACCGTGCCCGCCGATTTCCGGGGTAAACCGCGTGATGATCACGTCCGGGCGAAATTTGCGAATAATCCAGACCACATCTGACAGCACGGCTTCTCTACCCCAAATATCCAACGCTTCGTCCGATGATTTGGTGTAGCCGAAATCAACCGCGCGGGTGAAAAATTGTTTTGCGCCGTCAATTCGCCGGGCAGCCAAAAGCTCCTGCGTTCGCAGCACGCCCAGGTGATCCCCTTTTTCCGCGCCGATCAGGTTCTGCCCGCCGTCGCCCCGGGTGATCGAAAGATAAGCGGCTGTCACCAATTTTTCATTTGCCAGGTAAGCCAACACGCCGGTGTTTTCATCATCCGGATGCGCCGCTAAATACAGCGCGCTTCCCAAAACGTTCAGTTTTTTGATTTTTTGCTGAAGCGTCGCCGCGTTCATTTCCTGAACGGGTTGCGCCGTTATTTGCCCGCCGATCAATAAAATGAACAAAAATGATCGAAATGTAACCCAATGTGCAAATTTAAACATGTGTATTACCTTTCTTTGTTGCGCATGCAAAAGTCTTTGGTTCGTGTGAAAGTGTCAAAGATACGGAACTTAAGAATTTATTTCAAAAAGAATGTTTTTTGCCGGATTATGCGTCTGAAAATTCAGTACCGGCATTTTTTTTAACTGAATGGTAAAATGTCTTTTCCACGGAGTTGCTTTGTCTCAGGGCGGCGATATAGTAATAAATATTTGCTTATTATTCAGCAGTATGGTAATCAGGCAGCTTTTCCGTGAACCTAAACAGGACAAACCTTGAAGGTTTTCCGGGTGTTTTTTCAAAAATCGCCAAAAATGTAAAAAATATGGAATGTTTAATATCCGCAAGTAAACCTTCAAGGTTTTTACGCTGTGATTTCA
>CAYVDX010000697.1:0-2818 GCA_964450485.1 uncultured Calditrichaceae bacterium | reverse complement strand
CCGGAATTGATCCCGAAAACCGCCACGGCCACAGCAATGGCTAACTCAAAATTATTGCTGGCCGCTGTAAAAGAAAGCGTGGCGCTTTTGGAATAATCCGCCCCGATTTTTTTGCCCATAAAAAACGAAATCACAAACATAATTACAAAATAAAACACCAGCGGCACCGCGATGCGCAGCACGTCGAAGGGGATTCTTACAATCAATTCGCCCTTGAGCGAAAACATCACAAAAATGGTGAACAGCAAGGCAATCAGGGTGATCGGGCTGATCCGGGGAATGAATTTTTGCTCATACCATTCCCTGCCTTTTGCCTTGAGCATGGTGAAGCGCGTGATCATGCCGGCGAAAAAAGGGACGCCCAAATAAATGAGCACGCTTTCGGCAATCTGCCCCATGGTGATATCGACTTCAAAGGATTTTAATCCCATCCAGCCCGGCAATACGGTAAGAAATACATACGCATAAACCGAAAAAAACAGCACCTGGAATATTGAATTAAACGCGACCAGCCCGGCGGCGTATTCGCTGTCGCCCTTGGCCAGTTCGTTCCAAACGATCACCATGGCGATGCAGCGGGCCAGCCCGATCATGATCAACCCGGCCATGTAGTGCGGATAATCCTGTAAAAAGACAATCGCCAAAACAAACATGAGAATGGGACCGACAATCCAGTTTTGCGCTAACGATAAAGCCAGTATTTTCACATTCTTAAATACGTCGCCCAATTCCTCGTATTTTACTTTGGCAAGGGGCGGATACATCATCAAAATCAAGCCAATAGCGATGGGAATGTTGGTCGTTCCGGTTTGAAACAGGTTCCAGAAATCGACAATTCCCGGGCGCAGATAGCCGGACATAACGCCGGCGGCCATCGCTAAAAAAATCCAAAGCGTTAAATAGCGATCAAGATTGGACAACTTTTTAGAAATGTTTGCCACGGTTCCCTCCTGATAAAAATGCAATTAGCAATTGACTTTTGCGTAGAAAAAACGAGCGTTATTCGCGGTTTTTATTTGCGCATTTTTGCTGATAAAATTCTCCGAATCGTTCTTTAATTTCATCGCGGATGCGCCGGAATTCGGAGAGAATTTCTTCTTTCGTACCAGTTGCCTCGGCCGGATCGTCAAAGCCGATGTGCAGGTTTTCCTCCACTTCGCCCATGAATACCGGGCAGGTTTCTTTGGCGTTGTCGCACACGGTGATGACGTAATCGAACGGTTTTTCGATGAATTGCGCGACATCTTTGGGATAGCCGCCGCTGATGTCAATCCCGGCTTCCGCCATCACCTGCACGGCGTTGGGATGCACTTGTGACGACGGATTCGTCCCCGCCGAATAAACTTCCAACCCATCATCAAAAGATTTCAGAAACCCTTCGGCCATTTGGCTGCGACAGGAATTTCCGGTGCATAAAATCAGTATTTTTGTCATGCAAAGCTCCATTGTTTATTCTATATTTCGTCAAATAACGAATTTTTAAATTCAAAAAAATCAGGTCTTGCAAATGACATTTCGATCAACGCCGTTCACCTTCCCGGCGTCCTGCTGAATGGTTTGGTCATTCGGCAGCCATTTTTTTAGCAGGGGAAGCAGTTGCGCGGCGTATTCATCCGCGGTAAATTGATTGATCCGGTAATTCACCCATTTGCCGTCTTTGTCATCCAAAATCAGCTCCACATCGCGCAGCAGCGAGAGATGCTTTGACACCGTGGAAGGCGCCAGTTGCAGAATCTCGGTGATTTCGCAAACGCACAGCGGACGGATTTGCAGCATTTTGATCATCCGCAAACGGTTTGGATCGGATAACGCTTTGAAAATTTTTACCAAATGTCGCATTGTGTCGCTCTTTCATTTCGTTAAGTGGCGAAATATAAACATCACCAAAAGAAGGGTCAATACTTTTTTTATTTTTGATGATTTCATTTCGCAATTCAGACAGATATGAAATCTCACACTGGAAGAAATCATTTGTTTTGCGTATATTCTTTCAGCATCATACAGAAGTTCATTTAAAAGCCGGGTGATTTAATTATGGCAAAAATCGAAGTTTTACCCCTTTTTCAAAACGCGCCGCCGAAAGCGCTGGCGGAATTCGAGAAATACGCGATTGAAAAAAGTTTTAAATCCGGCGAAATGTTGGCGATGGAAGGCACGCAACCCGCCTACTTTTTTGTGGTCGTTTCCGGGAGCATCCGGGTGTACAAGCCCTCGGATTCCGGTCGCGAGATCACCCTGTATCGCGTGCGGCCCAACGAAAGTTGCGTGCTCACTTCGTTTGGGCTGCTCAGCCGCACGCCCTTTCCGGCGTTTGCGGTTGCGGAGTCCGATTTAACGCTGCTGCTCATTCCCGCGGATATCATCCGCGATTGGGTGAATCGCTACGAAGTTTGGCGCAAATACATTTTTGAGAATCTCACCATTCGCTTGCAGGAAATCATGCACACCATCGAAAAGGTAGCATTTCAGCGGCTGGACACGCGGCTGGCGAATTACCTGCTCTCCAATTTCCCGGAAGATATGCGCATCATCAAAATTACCCACGAAAAATTGGCCCGGGAATTAGGCTCATCGCGCGTGCCCGTCAGCCGCGTGTTGGAAGAGTTCGAGAGCAACGGCCTGATCGAGCTATCGCGAGGGAAAATTGTGATCAAGGATCGCTCCGCCTTGAAAAAAGTGTTAAACGGAAAGCGGTAAAAACAAACTTGAACTTCGGTAACATTGTGACAGATTTGAATAATTGGTTTGATTATCTTATATTTAGTAACTGATGTTACGCACGACGACAGAAAATGGGCTAAAGCCCCTAAATATTTGG
>CAYVDX010000696.1:0-2821 GCA_964450485.1 uncultured Calditrichaceae bacterium | reverse complement strand
ATAGACTTGAGCGATCAGCACGGCGTGTGTGTGGTGCTGGCATCCGGCGGCTACCCGGACGCTTACGAAAAAGGCAAGGAAATCCACGGGCTGTCCAATCTCCCAAGCGACGTGATTGCATTTCATGCCGGCACACTGCGAAAAAAAGATCAAATTTTGACCAACGGCGGACGGGTTTTAGGCATTACCGCACTGGCCGACACGCTCGAACAAGCGGTCGCAAAAGCCTACCGGGGCGTATCGAAAATTTCTTTCGAAAACATGCACTATCGGACGGATATTGCCCAACGTGGAATAAAGGCTGAAGGCTGAAGGCTGAAGGCTGAAGGCTGAAGGCTGAAGGCTGAAGAAAGTTGTTCTGATTTTGATTAATACGCAAGCGAAAGCGTCTGCCATCTTCCCACTTCTTACGTCTCATTTTTTACTTTTTATCCCGACAATCATCCGTCCGGGACTCATCGGGATTTCGCCCATCCGGGACTCAACTTTTACTTTTGCTTAAACTGAGTATTCCATCACATTTTTTAACAAATTTCTATATATTTTCTGCGCGATTCCGATAATAGATAAGATACTCACTTTTCATAATCTAAAAAATCAGGCGCGAAATTCGCGGCTCAAATTTCATTTTTCAACCCCGGCAAACCGGGGCAAGTTCTTCAATTTTCAATTATAACAGGAGTTCACATGAAAATTCTCATCACCGGCGGCGCGGGTTTTATTGCGTCGAATATTGCAGATCGCTACATCGAGTTAGGGCACGAGGTCGTCATCATCGATAATTTGGTGACCGGGCAACGCGAGAACATTCCCGCGGCGGCAAAATTTTATGAAATGGATATTTGCGACGAAGGCGTTAAAAACATCTTCGAGATGGAGAAACCGGACATCGTCAATCATCACGCTGCGCAAATGGACGTGCGAAAATCCGTCGCTGATCCGGCATACGACGCCAGCGTGAATATTTTGGGAACCATCAACCTGCTGCAAAATTGTGTAAAATTCAAAACCAAAAAATTTATCCTTGCCTCCACCGGCGGGGCCATTTACGGCGAGCAGGATTATTTCCCCGCGGATGAAAAACACCCTAACCAACCGCTCTCGCCGTATGGCATCACCAAACTGGCTTGCGAAAAGTACCTGTTTTTCTATAAAGAAACCCACGGTTTGGAATACACTATCCTGCGCTATGCCAATGTTTACGGACCGCGCCAAAATCCCCATGGCGAAGCCGGCGTCGTCGCCATTTTCAGCCAGCGGATGCTGCGCGGCGAGCAGGCTTTTGTGAACGGCGATGGCACACAAACCCGCGATTACGTATTCGTCGGCGATGTGGTGAACGCCAATGAACTGGCGCTCTCAAATGGCGCCGGCAAAATTTACAACATCGGCACCGGCATTGAAACCGACGTGAACACCCTGTTCAACGCCATCGCGTCGCAAATGGATCACCCGGTGGAACGCAAGCACCGCGAGGGACAGCCCGGCGAACAACTCCGCAGCGTGCTAGACGCTTCGCTGATCAAAAAGGAATTAGGTTGGACGCCGACGGTCAATCTCGATGAAGGACTGAAGCAAACGGTGGCGTTTTTTCGTGGCAAATAGTCCTGAATTTAAAAAAAATGAAAGCAGCCGTTCGGGCGAGTCGCTGGCTCGCCCTTTTTCTTTTTTGGATTCCTAATTCTCAGTTAAATTCACCTATTTTCAAAAAACAATCAAAGCAATCGGCGTAGTGCAGACAGTGAACTTGCTCATCGATGCACTGATCACTTGTTTCAAAATGTCAATTTGAAGATTTGTTTGCTTGTATCGATTTTTATAGTTACACTATGTAGTCACAACTAAACAAAGGCGCTAAAATGGCGGTTATAATTAATAAAATCGGTATTCGGGAATTAAAAAAAAATCTTTCCAGTATTATTGACCAAATCAGTGAATCAGGTGAGGCCGTCACAATTACCAAGCGGGGTGAGGTCGTCGCCGAGATCAAGCCGGTGCATCGAATGAACCGGGATGAGTATATCCAAAAAAATCTTGCCGGCACAGTGTTGCGTTTTGAAGAAACCTGCCGGGACACTGAGCCTGAATGGCATTGCCTTAAGGAAAACACTGATGCTGATGCTTGATACAAATGCTATCATTCATTACGGCAACCGCAATATAAAACGTCTTGGCAAAATGCTGTATCAGCGTCTTAACACGGAAGATGAACTAATTATTCACCCGGTGAGCTATTTTGAAATCGCTTATAAAAACCGTCATCGTCGGTTAGCTTTATCTGCGCCAGTGGATTTATGGATTAAACGATTTAGAGGAATGCCAGGGGTAAGGGATGTACGAACCGATTGGAAGGATTTTTATCAGGCTGCAGCGCTCGATTACCCGGTTGGCGATCCCGCTGACAGAATGCTTGTTGCCTCAGCAATGAATCGCAATTTGTCAATCGTCACAAGCGATCGGGTAATGATCAACTTTGATGGCGTTAAAACAATCGATTATTAATTTCAAAATCAACATTTCGTCTGTAGGAACAGCCAGTTGAAACCTGTTCTGTATTTTCGTTTTTACACAATCATTTTGAGCGTGACCCAAGAATAAAATTGAAAATTTGTTACCATTCAGCCGCGGATTTTCGCGGATAAACGTGGATAAAGCTTAAAAACAATAAAAATAAATACTTTAAGACCAACATTTGCTGCTCAATCGTAAAGAATATCTTTCTCAGCGTCTGACAAAATATTCATATAAGTTTTTTTAAATAGTAAATAGCTAAACAAAATTATTTTATATTTAAAATCAGACAAAATTATTGATGACAAAA
>CAYVDX010000695.1:0-2840 GCA_964450485.1 uncultured Calditrichaceae bacterium | reverse complement strand
CGTTCGCCCCTGGGGCCCTTGATCAAAATTTGTCCGTCCGTCGCGATCAAGGCTGCCGGCCAATCCGCTGCCGGATCGGCATGCGCCAGGCTGCCGCCGATGGTTCCGGCATTGCGCACTTGCGGATCGCCAATGGTCGCCGCGGCTTGGGCGAGCAGGGGCAGCTTCGATTTGACTAAATCAGAAAATTCAACATCGCGATGCGTGGAAGCGGCGCCGATAACCAGCGCATCGTTTTCTTCCCGGATGTATCGTAAACCGGAAATGCGACTGATGTCGATGACGGTTTCCGGGGCGCTGAGGCGCAGTTTCATGGCGGGCAGCAGGCTGTGACCGCCGGCCATCACTTTGGCGTCCATGCCGTGGGTTTGCAGCAAGCCGATGGCTTCGTCCACGGATTTGGCGCGAATGTAATCAAAGTTTGCGGGAATCATATTTTTATCTCCTTAATTTTATCCTTTGTTTTTGTGCACCGTTACCTGAAGCCGGAGCTTCGGGGCTGTGCGTGACAAAGCCGGAGCTTTGTCACGAAGTTGCGGGTAGCGGGCGCGACCGCCCTATTTTTGCATTGCCTGCCAAACGCGTTCCGGCGTTAGCGGCATCTGAATATCTTTTACATCAAACGGCGAGAGCGCGTCAATGACGGCGTTGACCACGGCCGGGGTTGATCCGATGGTGCCGGCCTCGCCCGCGCCCTTCACGCCCAGCGGGTTGTGCGGGCAGGGCGTCACGGTTCGATCCAGCTCAAAATTGGGCAGATCATCCGCGCGCGGCAAAGTGTAATCCATGTAAGAGCCATTGGTCAATTGACCGTTTTCATCGTAAATCGCGCCTTCAAAAAGCGCCTGGCCAATGCCCTGGGCCACGCCGCCGTGAATTTGTCCATCGACAATCATCGGGTTGATCACATTGCCCACGTCGTCGCAAGCCACAAAGCGTTTCAGGGCCACTTTTCCGGTTTCCGGATCAACCTCGACCACGGCGATATGCGCGCCAAAAGGATAGGTAAAATTCGCCGGATCGTAAAAACTGGAGAAATCCAGACCCGGCTCCAGGTTTTCCGGGTAATCGTGCGGCACGTACGCGGTCAGCGCCACATCGCCGAAACCGATGGATTTTTCCGTTCCCTTGACGGTCCACTGCCCATTGGCGTATTCCAAATCATCTTCGGAGGCTTCCAGCTTGTGCGCGGCGATTTTCGCGCCTTTTTCCAGCACTTTTTCGATGCTTTTCACAATGGCGCTGCCGCCGACCGCCAGCGACCGGGAGCCATACGTTCCCATGCCGAATGCCACCGCTTCGGAATCGCCGTGTACAATTTCCACATCTTCCAGGGCGATCCCCAATTTATCGGCCACGACTTGCGCGAAAGTGGTTTCGTGCCCCTGGCCGTGGGCGTGGGCGCCAGTGTAAACGCTCACTTTTCCGGTGGGCTGCACGCGTACCTGGGCGGATTCGTATAAACCGGCCCGCGCGCCCAACGATCCCACCACCGCCGACGGCGCAATGCCGCACGCTTCGATGTAGGTCGAGATGCCAATGCCGATCAGTTTGCCCTGCCTGCGCGCCTCGGCTTGCTGCTTGCGCAAATTGTCGTAATCCAGCATTTCCAGGGCGCGGCGCAAAACGCCGGCGTAATTACCGCTGTCATATTGCAAGGCGACTTGGGTCTGGTAGCCCGGCTGGTTCACGCCGTCGAAGGGGGGAATAAAATTTTTAAAGCGCAGTTCCGCCGGATCGATTCCCATTTCCCGCGCGCCCGTTTCCACCAGGCGTTCCAATAAATACGTCGCCTCCGGGCGACCGGCCCCGCGATAGGCGTCCACCGGCGTGGTGTTTGTAAAGGTCGCTGTTAAATCGCAGTGGATTGCCGGGGTAGTGTAAAGTCCTTGCAGCAGGGTGCCGTGCAGATACGTGGGAACGCAGGTGGAAAATGTGGACAGGTAAGCGCCCAAATTGGCAAAGGTTTTGATGCGCAGTCCCACGATATTTCCATCCGCGTCAAAGCCCATTTCCGCTTTGGTCACGTGATCGCGGCCGTGGCAATCGGTTTGAAAGCTTTCGCTGCGTTCCGCGGTCCATTTCACCGGCCGGCCGATCTGTTTGGAACACCAGGTCATCAACGCTTCCTCGATATAATGAAAAATTTTGCTGCCGAAGCCGCCGCCAACATCCGGTGAGATCACGCGCACTTTGTGTTCGGGAATGCCCAGCACAAACGCGCACATCAGCAGGCGGATCAGATGCGGGTTTTGCGACGATGTGTAAAGCGTGTAGTGATCCGTCGCCGGGTTATAATCCCCAATGGCCGAGCGCGGCTCGATGGCGTTGGGGGCCAGCCGCTGGTTGATAAACTCCAGCGTTGTGATATGGCTTGCGGCGGCCATTGCCGCATCGGTTTTGGCTTTGTCGCCGATTTCCCAGTCAAAACAGATGTTTTTCGGCGCATCGTCATGCACCAGCGGCGCGCCGGATTCCACCGCTTTTGCGGCGTCCACCACGGCGTCCAGTTCTTCGTAATCGACGTAAACCATCTCCGCGGCGTCTTTGGCGGTGGCGCGATCTTCAGCGATCACCACGGCAACCGCGTCGCCGGCATACCGCGCTTTATCCGCCACTAACAGTGGGTGCGACGGTTCTTTCATGGTATCGCCGTTTTTGAAATCCACCTGCCAGCCGCAGGGCACGCCGTTGACGCCGGCCTTGGCAATGTCCGCGCCGGTGAAAACCGCCACAACTCCGGGCTGCGCTTCGGCCTCGGAGGCGTCGATGGAATTAATTTTGGCATGTGCATAAGGACTGCGCACAATATATGCGTAGGTCATCTCCGGCAGCACGAT
>CAYVDX010000694.1:0-2849 GCA_964450485.1 uncultured Calditrichaceae bacterium | reverse complement strand
CCAATTGTTGATACATTCCGTAAATCATCAAAATGATAACGGGCACGATAGAAACAAGGGTAATCACCCACAACCAGGTTTGTCGAAACCGTTGCTCTTCTTCAAAAAATATCGACTGATTTTGATCCATCTTTTTCACCCGCTTCTCGCCGAATGTTTAACTTATTTTATTTTTTAGACAGCCAATCGTTTGACATCCACGCCATCGCCGGTAAAGCAAACGATGATTCCGACGGATAAATCTTGCCGGTGGAGTTCCTTGCGTAAGTCCCATAAATCCCGTTCGGTCAACTGCCTGCTCGTTTTTGTGCGCACCAGCATGTTGCCGAAACACAAATAATCCGCATGTGCATCCGGGTGCGTCGTTTTGTCCATTGCCGCCCGGTATTTGATATGCTCCGCGTCAAACTCCTTTGTCAACGCATCCTGAAATGCATCCATTTTTTTTTCTTCCATCCGCTGAAATACGCGCTTTGCTGCCCGCGCGATTAAAAAGGTTTTGGCTTCTAACACATTTTTCATTTGATATTGAAAGCGCTCTTGCCGCACCATCCTGATTCACCCGTCTTTGTTAAAACGTTCTCGTTTACCCCTATATTATCAATTCCATTGCCATATAGGGCAAAGGGAATGCCACAACTTTTGTATTGTTTTTATTGAGTTTATAGAAATGGGGAATGGTGAATTACGCCAAGTTGGCGGATTTTACACCATAAATTCGTCGAGCTTGTATTTTTTGTAAAAATGGCGGAATTGGTCGTAGGTCATGCCGAGGGTTTTGGCGGCGGCGCGCTGGTTGCCGTGATTATCTTTCAGCGCATTCAGCAGCAGCGTCTTTTCGTACGCGTGCACTTTTTCATAAAAACTGCCGCGGATTGGCTCAACCGACGTAATTTCCAGGGGAAGTTCAGAGGCGTGAATCGTGCCGTCTTCATCAGAGATGTACAGCCGTTCGATGATATTTTTCAACTGACGGATGTTGCCCGGCCAGTGATAATTTTGTAATTCTTTGATTGCCGAGGTCGTAAAGCGTTTCTCTTCGAGGTTGGGGATTTCTTTGTGGAGTTGGTTAATAAAATGCTCAATAAGCGGAGGAATATCTTCGCGCCGCCGGCGAAGCGGCGGTAATACCAGTTCGGCAAAAGAAAGCCGGTCGTATAAATCGGGCAGGAACTCGTTCGCTTCCATCATCTTTTCGAGATCTGCATTGGTTGCGGCAATGACGCGTACATCGACGGAAATCGGGCGTGTGCCGCCCAGGCGTTCAAATTGCTGGTACTCAATCACGCGCAGCAATTTTTCCTGTACCGAGCGGCTCATGTTGGCCACTTCATCCAAAAAAAGGGTTCCCTGGTGCGCCAGTTCCAGCTTGCCCGGTTTGGCGTCGGTCGCGCCGGTGTACGCGCCTTTTTCCCGGCCAAACATTTCCGCGACGAACAAATCCTGCTGAAACGCCGCGCAGTTTACCACGATATATGGCTTTTCGCGGCGGTCGCTTTCCAGGTGAATCGCTCTTGCCAACAGTTCCTTGCCGGTGCCCCGTTCCCCCCGAACCAGAATCGGGCGGGGAATTTTTGCCAGCATACACGCTTCCTCGATCAATTTTCGGAACGCGTTGCAGTCACCCACGCCAAAGATTGAGCGCATGTCCTGTAATTTTTCTTCAGGATTTATCATGTTTTTGAGTAATAAAAAGTTGAAAAAATGCGACGATTCAAATTCGTTTTGTTGACAGGAAATTGTACGAAGTTGACTTGAAAAAAACAAGCCCCAAAAAAAGGGTAAACCGGAAATTAACAGTGACTGGGACAATGCACAATTTTTATAAAAAGTGCAAAATTTGCAAAGCATTGTGGGATTTGCACATTTTTTCAAAATTAAATTAACTTCCCACAGCTTGTAACCGATTGTTTAATCAACAATTACGATCCTGGCCAAATATTGGCATCGTAGTTGCTAAATTGCTACGAGACATGATATTTTAGGGATAAATGTTTAATGATTTTAAGGAGATTTGCGAATGATGTTTTTCAAAAAGTTTGAAATTTTCAGCCTGGCGGCGATAACCCTGTTTGTTTTCGGTTGCAGCAACAATCCCTCATCGCCGAACGTGGATAAAGCGATAAAGCTGAGTATCAAGGCAATCAATACCGCGAACGCCCGCCCCGGCAATTTAGGGAAAATTACCGCCGGCAATGTCACCATCACCAGCGCGCGCGTCGTCATCGATAAAGTAAAGCTGAAAAGCAGCATCGGCGACTCGCTGGATTTCAAATTAAAGGAACCGTTTGTCAAGGATTTGGTGGTCGGCGCAACGCTGCATGAAATTGAGACCATTCAGACCCCGGGCGGCAGCTTCAAAGAACTTGAAATCGAGTTGGATGAACTGAAAGCGGAAGACGGCAGTGTCTTTACGGCAAACCCGGAACTACAAAATCGCAGCATTTTGGTCAAAGGATACTTGAACGATACCCCGAGTGACACCTTTGAATTCAGCAGCGATTTGGAAGAAGAACAAGAGCAGGAATTTGAACCGCCGATTGTCTTGGATGATAGCTCAACCGCGACCAACATCGTTTTAACAATCGACATGGATACCTGGTTTGTCGATGGAAACGGCAATTTTATCGACCCCCGCGCACCGGAAAACAGAAGCGCGATTGAAGAAAATATCAAAAATTCTATCGATGTTTTCGAAGACAAAAATGACGACGGTGAAAAAGACGGCGACGATTAACCATTTTTTCGAGGCTTGCTGCTTTGATGGACCTGCAAGGCAGTAAGTCTCTTTTTTTATTGTATTTGTGTAGCATCAATATTTTGAAAAACACAATGCCGGGTGTATTCCC
>CAYVDX010000693.1:0-2854 GCA_964450485.1 uncultured Calditrichaceae bacterium | reverse complement strand
TTTAACTTACTGTAATATTTGATTTTATCTTAAAAATTTCGGGTAATAAAGGATTTGGCGGAATCATTAAATTCATAAAAAATAATCATTCTGCCCTTAATTATTCTGCCAAAAAACGTATTTATGAATTAATCAGGCTATCACTTTTTGGCAAAAAAATTGAAAACCCAAATGCCAAAACAACAAATAAATTGCAATGACCAAAATCTAAAATACCAACGAAATTGATATCCGGAGCATTGATCATTCGATTTTGGAATTTATTTGTTATTTGGAATATGGTACTTCCGGCTTATCCGGGTTAGGTTTTAATTTATCTGATTGGAGTGAAAAATGTCCACGGTTTTGATCGTTGACGATGATTACGAATGGCGAATGCTAATCCATCGTTTATTGCAAAATAGTGGGTATGATGTGATCGAAGCAAAAAACGGAAAAAATGCGCTTAAATTGTTGGAAAACAATAACATAGACTTGGTTTTAACCGATATTTTAATGCCCATAATGGATGGCGTGGAATTAATTCGCGAATTGTCCCAACGCCATCCCGGTATGCCGGTGATCGCGATGACCTCAAATATTGAAATGCCTTATTTAAATATTGCCGTGAAATTAGGTGCAACAAATTGCCTCCAAAAGCCATTTAACCGGAATCACCTTTTGGAAATGATCAACGAAGCATTGGCAAAACAATCGGTTTGAAATGTCCAATAAAACGCGAATTAGTGAAATGATAAAATTATAAAACCCTACCTAATCATCCTACCGATGGAGGCTGCGTTGTTTTTTTTAAGCGCAGCCTTTTTTTATTTTTGCCAGGAATGTTTTCAAAGAATATTTGAATTTAAAAGGCGTGATTTTGATCAATTTTCATCAACGGATATGATGCATATTCCTGTCGAATGAGACATCAAAACAATGAGGCTGTGAAAAACAAATTGTTTTTTCTTTAACAGATATTAAGGCTTGAATTCATGATAGGCCTCCTCCAAAAGCCCTTCTTTTTGCGGTGAAAAGAAGGGCTTTTTTTATGCCGCATTTATTTGTGCAAGCTTTCGCAGCGCTTCGATGCGTTTCAGCACCGGCGGGTGGGAATAATTCAGGAAGACATACAGCGGATGGGGCGTCAGGTTGGACAAATTATTTGCCGAGAGTTTTTTTAATGCGTCAATCATTTTTTCGGGATGATGGGTCGTTTCCGCGGCAAACCGGTCTGCCTCAAATTCATGTTTCCGAGAAAAAATCTGCATAAAAATCGACAAAATTTCTTCAATGGGCGAAAAAAGCATTCCGAAAAAAATCAGCCCGGCGTACAGGGATTGATGTTCCATGTAAAAGGCGTCAAACAATCCTTTGTGAGTTAAAAAAATCGAGAGCAGGTAAAACATGACGCCGGTGTGCAGGATGCTGACGAGCATCCCTTGCAGAATATGCTTTTTTTTGTAATGCCCAATTTCATGGGCCAGCACGGCGACCAGTTCGTCGGTGGTGTGTTGGGCAATGAGCGTGTCAAATAATGCAATACGTTTATTCTTGCCAAAACCGGTGAAAAACGCATTCGATTTTGCGGAACGTTTAGATCCGTCCATTACGAAAACATTTTTTAGTGAAAAATTTACGGATTTTGCGTAATTCATAATGGCGCGTCGCAATTCTCCGTCTTCCAGCGGAGTGAATTTGTTGAACAGCGGCATAATCCAGGTTGGGGCAATAAACTGCATAAAAATGGTAAACACAGTGACCGCGATCCAGCAGTAAAGCCAGGCCGGTTCCCCGGCAAATTCAAAAAACCACAGAACGCCGGCTAAAAGCGCGCCGCCAATCAGCGCGCCCAACAGAAGACCTTTGAGCAAATCCAGCACAAAGGTTTTTGGCGTGGTTTTGTTAAAACCAAAGCGTTCTTCGATTACAAACGTGGAATAAATGCTGAACGGCAGCGACAGAATTCCCTGCGCCAAAACCAAAATGCCAATGTAAACCAAGCCGGCGCCGATAGCGCCAAGCTCCCAGCCTCGTACTATTTGATCCAAGAAATTAAAGCCGCCGGCAAACCAGAACACCAGCGTGACAATGAGGCTGAAGCTCGACGAGATCAATCCAAAACGGGTGCGAACCCGGGTGTAGTTCTGCGATTTTCGATATTTTTCTTCATCAAAAACGGTTTTAAATTCCTTTGGTAATTCCTCTTTTAATGCGCGGAGATTGAGAATTTCAGTGAATACCGCTAATAAATAGGAAATGATAAGCGTGGCGAGAATAATGATTCCATAAATGTTCATAAATTGGCGTTCCTTGATTATAATTAGGCATCTTTTTTGGGAATGAAACTTAACAAAAGCCTTGACGGTTTCATAGTCTCGACTGAAATTAATCACTGAAACAAACCGAATTATTTCATGTTTTATCGATAAATTTCGTATAATATTCATTGCCACAGGAGCATTTCAAATGATGAAAATATCAATGGCAACGATTTTTGCAGGATTTTTGCTAATGTTTGTGGAAACCGGCTGCGCCCAAAATCAACCGGGGAGCGGCCAAAATGAATTGGAAATTGCATTTTCGGATCCCGCGCTCTCTTTCACCCGACCGGTGGATTTGCAAAACAGCGGCGATGGTTCCAACCGGCTTTTTGTGGTGGAACAGCAAGGCGTGATTCACGTTTTCGAAAACAAGCCGGATGTTGCGGCGAAAACCACGTTTTTGGATATTCGCGGAAAGGTAGATGATTCCGGCAACGAAGAGGGGCTTCTTGGATTGGCGTTTCACCCAAATTATAAAAGCAACGGCTTTTTTTATCCCTAAAAATGCAACAAATTAAATAAGTTAAGAAATCATTTAGGTTTACCATTAT
>CAYVDX010000692.1:0-2859 GCA_964450485.1 uncultured Calditrichaceae bacterium | reverse complement strand
GTTGAACGAGGCATTAAATTTGCGCAAAAATCCCTCCGCATCAACCCGAATTATACCAAGACTTACAAAGCGTTGACGCGGCATTACTATTTTCAAAAGAATTACACAGAAGCAGAACACTGGGCCCGGGAATGGGTGAAGATTGCCCCGGATGAAACCGGTCCAAACGAAATGTTATCAAAGATTTATGAGGCGCGGGAAATGCCGGCGCGCGCGATTGCGGAAATGAAAAAAGCCATCGCCCTGAACCCGGCGGAGAGTGATCTTTATTTTGAATTGGCGGCGCTTTACGAAAAAACCGGCGATCAAAAATCGGCGCTGGAAAATTATCAAAAATGCGTCGAGTGGTATCTGCATGAAGACGAGGAAGAAACCGTGACGGCGGCGCGGGAAAAAATCGCGGAATTGTCCCGGCGGCAATGAGATTTCGCGTTTAGCGATTTAATTTTTTCCGCAAAAATTTGTAAAAAAAAATGCTGGAAAACGTATCAAAACCGGATGAATGACGGGGTCTGGAAAATTGACGTGTAAATGGATCGCAATGAGAAAATATCCGCGCCTGTTCGCCGTTGCGCTGTTTTTGACAACACTTTTGCCGCGTTTGGCGGCCGGGGAAGTTTCGCTGAAAGCGGAATGCCGGGAGACCCTTTTTGTGCTGGTTGACCGGCTGTTAGCCCAGCAAATCAACGATCAAAATGATCCGAATTTCGGGGCATTGTGCAGCGAAGATTGCCGGTATCGTCACACCCGTGCCGGGGAAGCGGTTTATCCGTTTGCCGTGGCTTACAAGCACAGCGGCGATGAAAAATACCGGGTCGCGGCGAAAAATTTGGCTAATTGGCTCTTCAAACAGCAACAGCCCGACGGCGCCTGGAAAGAAACGCCCGAAGCGTGGACCGGCACCACCACCGATCAACTGTTGATGCTTTCCAACGCCTTTCCGCTTTTGCGGAAATATCTCTCGTCCGCGGAAACGGAGGCATGGCTGCGCTCCATTCGTCAGGCGGCCGACTATCTTGCGGAAGTGATGCGCCCGGAATTTGCCAGCATCAATTACTGTGCGACGACCACGGCGACGCTGGCAATCACCGGCAGCCTGCTCGATGAACCGCGCTACACCGAAAAAGCGCGGCAATTAGCAGCGGAAGTAATCGCCCGGTTCGACGAAGACGGGTTTCTCACCGGCGAGGGCGGGCGGATTCGCGACGTAAAGTACGGCGTGGACCTGGCTTACGCCATCGATATGTCGCTGTGGGGGCTGGCGCTCTACGCCCGCGAAACCGGCGACAGCACCGTGGCAAACACCGTGCGAAAGTCGCTGAAAACGCATTTGTATTTTGTCTATCCCAACGGTTCAATCGACGGTTCCTGGGGAATTCGTTCCAACAAGTGGACGACCTACGGCAGCCAGACCGCCGACGGCTGTCAAATCCTGTTTAGCCTGTTCGCCCCGGAAGACGGACGCTATCGCACCGCCGCTCTCCGCAACCTGCGCTATTTGCGCGGCATGGTCAAAGACGGCTGGGTGGGATACGGCCCGGATTACTGGCGGCTGTTCGACGATCCGCCCTCGATTTACCCGACCTTTGCCCGCGCCAAAAACCTGGCCATGGCCGTGGAAATGGGCGAGCAGCAGCCCGGCGAAACACCGCCGCTGCCCACTGATGAAACCGGCTGGGCAAAGCTTTTTCCCACCGTCGATGTCGTATTGGCGCGCTCGGAAAACCTTATGGCCACGATTTCCGCATACCGCTACAAAGACGTGAAACGCCGCGAAAAAAGCAAATACATGCACCGTCCCACCGGCGGCTCAATCTGCAATTTGTGGGTGAAAAATCACGGGTTTTTGCAAACCTCCAGCCAGACGATTTACCATCGCTGGGAGCCGATGCACTTTCCCGAAGCGTCAGATATTCGCTGCCTGACCCCGCGCATCGAGTTCGAGGATGCGGCCGGAAATTACTACACGAATTTGTATGAATTTGACGGGCGCATTTCCTTGGCAACCGATCTGCCGGGCGCGGTTGCGGAAATTTCAACGGCCGGGGAATTGAAAGATGCAACGCAGTATTCCGGCGGCATTGCCTATCGCTGGACGCACCGCATTTTTGATGACGGCATCGAAAAAACCGTTTATTTGCGCTATCACGGCAGAAAATCCGTCGTTCGGATTGTGGAACCCATCGTGCGGCAGCCGGGCATGACCTTTGAAAAACGCGACGAACGGACCGTGATGATTTACGGAAAAAACCGGGTGTTTCGGATGGAACTACTCGACGGCGCGGCCACTGTTGAATCGGGAACGGACGCCGATAATTACTGGTTTCCCTTTCCTTCCATTAAATGTTACCCGGTGGTGCTGCGAATGGAAGCGCCACACGGCGATTTCAAACAAAAACTTCGTTACCGCCTGACAATCATTGATGAGTGAAGATACTGTTTTTCTTGAACCTGTAGCGAATTTCCTGCTGTTTTTACACTTTGCTGCCACCATCATACTGGCTGGCAGCATGGGGCATCATTTCGTTTTGCTGATTCGCTTTTTGCGGGGAAATTTCGACAAACTAACGCTGGAAAAATTGTACGTAAAATTGATGTTCTGGTCATATAGCGGCGTTTTTGCGCTGGGCGCGCTTGTTTATCCGACCTTCGGAATCCGGGTGCGCCATGAATACCTTGACCGCGCTGCACCGCAAGTTACCGGCATGTTTGAAGTGAAGGAGCACTGGGCGACAATTGGGTTGGCATTGGTGATGACGCTTTACTTCCTTCGGCGGCAGTTCTCGCCGGACAGTGAAAAGGAGCAATTGTTCATCTATGCGATGCTGGGTTTTATTTTTAATATTATCAACTGGTACG
>CAYVDX010000691.1:0-2862 GCA_964450485.1 uncultured Calditrichaceae bacterium | reverse complement strand
TGGCGGTCGCGGATCAGCTTGATAAATCCGCGGGCGTCACGGGCGGCCAACGCGCGGGGGACATGCTCAAGCGGCAAAACCGCCGTTTCCGCATCGATGCCCTGCTCACGGGCCTGGCGTTCGTCAAGACCCACGCCGGCAACCTGCGGATCGGTGAAAACGACCCAGGGCAATGCTGTGTAATCGCGGGCAACCGGCGCATTGCCGAAAGCATTGGCAGCAGCTAACTTGCCTTCGTACGCGGCGGTGTACACAAATTGATGCGCGCCGATCACATCGCCGGCGCCATAAATATTGGGCACGCTGGTCTGCAAATGCGCATCGACTTTTAGAAAACCTTTTTCATCCAACGCCACACCCGCGGCTTCCAGACCCATATTTTTTGTGTTGGGCGTTCGTCCGGTGGCCGCCAGCAAATGCGTCGCGCGGAAGGTTTGCAATTCGCCATTTACCCGCGCTTCGACAACCACTTCGCTGCCTTCGCGAAAGACCCTTTCCAGCCGCGTACCGGTAATAATTTCAAGTCCCTCATCCCGTAAATAACCGGTCAACGCATTGGTAAGCTCGGGGTGTTCGGTTGGCAAAATGCGCTCCGAGCGTTGCAACACTGTCACTTTGCTGCCGAATCGCGCGAACATTTGCGCGCTTTCCAACGCGACATACCGCCCGCCCAAAACGATCAGGGATTCCGGCAATTCGCCCAATTCAAACAGCGACTCGTTGGTGAGATATCCGGATTCCGCCAGTCCCGGCACATCAGGAATGGCCGGCGCAACGCCGCTGGCGATCAAAATATGGCTCGCGGAAATTTCCTCGCCGTTGACTTCAACCGTGTTCGGCGAAGTGAGTCGCGCCCGTCCCTGGATGATGCGCACATCCGGCAACGGCGTCACCACGTCGATGTATTTCGCCTGCCGCAATTCCGCCACCAGTGATCTCTTTTGATCCATAACCGCTTTAAAATCAGTCACTTTGCTTTCGCTGGAAATTCCCGCAAAGGGATGATGATTGGCGCGAAAGTTTGCTTCGGCCGCCCGGATGAGATTTTTGGAAGGCACGCAGCCCACGTTCACGCAGGTGCCGCCAATGGGCAGCCGGTCATTGATAATCGTGACGCGCGCGCCCTGTTCGCTGGCAGTAATCGCCGCGGAAAACGCCGCCGAGCCGCCGCCGATGATGACCAAATGTTTTGCCCGGCCGTTGCCGTTGGCATTGCGGTCGGATTTTTCCACCACGCCCGTGACGCGGTAATGCCCGCTGCCGGAAATAATATTTTCAATGGATTCCGGCGAAATTTTTTCCGCATCAAACCTGATTTGGGCTGCCCCGTCCCGATAGCTGACGCTTTTTTCCAAAATGCCGTCCGCATTCAGCATTTTTTCAATTCCGGCGGCGCAGTGGTCACAGGTCATGCCGTCGATTTTCATTTCTACATTTTTTGTTTTCATGTTTTTCTCTGCTATTTTTTGACTCATTTCGTTTTCACTTCCGAGGGGTATCCCGCATTTTTTGTTGCTTTTGTCAAATCGGCGACGCTCAATTTGTCCGCGTCGTACACCACAACCGCTTGCGGCGGCTCAAATGTCACCTCCGCGCTGATCACGCCGTCAAGCCGGGTGAGGCTTTTTTGGGTGGTGAGCGCGCAGCCGCCGCAAGTCATGTTGTGCACGTTCAGCACGACTTTTTGAGCCGCGGCCGTTTGTACCGCCGCCTGCTTTGCGGTATTCGCCAGACCGGGGGCAAGATAGGGAAATGCCATCAGACCCAGCGCCAGAATGGTGACGCTCCACAACGCGGTTTTGTTGAATCGCCGGCCCCGCGGCGTGGCGCAGGCGCTGCCGGGTTCACAAGCCGCTGCCTGGGGTTTGCGATACACCTGGTAAAAAGCAAATCCCAGGAATATAAAAGTAATGCCCATAAAAATCGGGCGATAGGCCTCAAACGCAGCCAGTCCGCCCACCCACGCACCGCTAATCCCAAGCGCCAGCAGCGCCAGCGGGCCGATGCAGCAAATCGATGCGCCGATCGCGCCAAGAATGACGCCGATGACGCCCCATTTTCCCGCTTTTTCGCTGTTTGAAATTGTGCTCATTTTATCACTCCTTCTTAAAAAGTGTTATCATATTTTAGTGCTCCGGTGTTACAGTGCTCCGGTGTTACAGTGCTACTAAATACTGTTTCCCATCCCGTAAATACTCCAACACCCCAACACTTTAGCACTTCAACACGATAACACGATAACACTTCAACACGATAACACTTCAACACGATAACACTTTTACACCAATTTTAAAATTCTTCCTTTTGAATTGCTTCTAAAATCGGGCATTCGCTCGTGGCGTTATTTTGATGGCACGCCGTTGCCAGTTTTGAAAGGACTTCGCGAATGCGCTGCAGGTGCAAAATTTTTTGGTCAATATCGCGAATTTTTGCCTCTGTTTGCGCGCGCACCGCTTCGCAACTGGTTCGGGCGTCCACGCGCAACTCCAGCAATTCCTTGATTTCCCTCAGCGTAAATCCCAACTCCTTGGCGTGGCGGATGAACGCCAGACGGGTCAGATCTTCATCCGAATACATCCGGTAGCCCGATTCCCGGCGCAGCGGCGGCGGCATCAAGCCGATGCGTTCGTAATAGCGCAGCGTTTCCACATTGACGCCCGCGCGTTTGGCTAATTTTCCAACGGTTAAGTGTTTCATTTTTCATCTCGCGATTCATATAACGACCCGTAGCAGGGTACGAGGTTCAACACATTTTAAAAATTTTTTGTCGTAAAAAGTTCACACTGCTGCTTTTCAACGAAAAACGAATCCAATATACACTCAGTACCGGGATACCGAGTCAAGGGTTTTGTGAAAAATTTT
>CAYVDX010000690.1:0-2863 GCA_964450485.1 uncultured Calditrichaceae bacterium | reverse complement strand
GTGCGTTCACAGACCTGAATAGACCCATGGACACGGCTAAAACCATAGAAATAGTGAGTGTTTTAACAAAGCTCCTGTTGATGGATTTTGTTAGTATGGAATACATTTTTTTCCTCCACAATTTATTTTTTATTACAGTTAATTATTCTCTAAGAATAATCAAGAAGCTTGTGCCTTGATGTAGTAAGGGTTACACTTACACAGGTTTTTGGGAAAAATAATGATAAAATGAACGGATTGAGACCGGGCGGAAAATCGTTTCATTTTTATGAAAATGGAACTATATTTCCCGCTAAATTTTGTATCAACATTGATGACAGGGAGTTGAAATGAAGGGAATAATTTTAGCCGGCGGATCGGGCACAAGACTTTATCCCATCACCCGGGTGGTGAGCAAGCAGCTTTTGCCGGTGTACGACAAGCCGATGATTTACTACCCGCTTTCCGTGCTGATGCTGGCGGGCATCCGCGACATTTTGATTATCTCAACCCCGCGGGATTTACCGCGATTCCGGGAACTTTTAGGCGACGGCGCCGATCTCGGACTATCGTTTTCCTACGTCGAGCAGCCGCGTCCGGAAGGGTTGGCCCAGGCATTTGTTTTGGGGAAAGAGTTTATCGGGAATGACAGCGTTTGCCTCATCCTCGGCGACAATATTTTTTTCGGACACGATTTGCAAAAAATCGTCAAACGCTGCGCGAGTTTGGTGGAAGGCGGCATCGTCTTTGGCTACTTGGTGAAAGATCCGGAACGCTATGGCGTGGTTTCGTTTGACGCCGCCGGCAATGTGCTGGATATCGAAGAAAAGCCGCAAAAGCCGAAGTCGCGTTACGCCGTTCCCGGGCTCTATTTTTATGACAACGAAGTGATTACCATTGCCGAAAACCTCAAACCCTCCCCACGCGGGGAATTGGAAATCACCGATGTAAACACGGCGTATTTGCAGCGTGGAAAACTGCGGGTAGAGCTTTTGGGACGGGGCTTTGCCTGGCTGGATACCGGCACGCATGAATCGCTTTATCACGCCTCGAATTACATCGAAACTATCCAGGAACGACAAGGGCTGATGATCGCCTGTCTGGAAGAAATTGCCTATCGCCAGGGATTTATCGACGCCGCGCAATTGGAAAAATTGGCCCAGGATATGCTAAAAAACGACTACGGGCAATACCTGCTGGAACTGTTAAAAGATTAAAGGAGCGCGGATTTTAGTCTCTTGCTAAAAATTTGCTGCAAACTTTATTTTTTTTCAATTTTGCCTGCAATTATTGTCTATTTGATCGGGAAGTGCTACATTATTTGACAAAGACCTTTTGTATCACTTAGCAGGCTTTGATCAAATGTGTTGTATTCGATTGTTTTTAAATAATTTACAAGTTTCCTCCCAACCATTGACCGCCATTCTTGATAACACCTTTATCATTAACCCCTTAGTTTATTTTTAACTAACATTGGAGGATTTCCATGAAAGCCTTAACGACAACTGTCGCAAGAATTCTGTTTGCCGTGCCGTTTTTGATCTTCGGATTATTTCATTTTATGAATGGGCCGGCAATGGCCGGCATGGTGCCGTCATTTATTCCGGGCGGCGTGTTTTGGGTTTACCTGGTCGGTATTGCCCTGGTGGCTGGTTCTGTGAGTATCATGGCACAGAAAATGGCAAAAATGGCTTGCCTGGGATTGGCGGCTTTGCTGGCAATTTTTATTCTCACGATTCATTTGCCGGGCGTTATGAGCGAAGCCGGTAGTCAAACATCCATGGTTATGCTGTTGAAAGATACCGCCTTGATGGGCGGCGCGTTGACCTGGGCGGGCATTTTTGAGAAAAGTGAATCCTGAACAGGTTTCGGATGCTTCGACGACATAAAAATTGTAAAAATCGCCTGATCGACATCAGGCGGTTTTTATTCATCAGGCGTTGACGAAATCAGCAATTCGCTGATCAACATCACGGGTGAGAGCATCATTTTAAACGGTTTGCGCTGCTGTCCCGCGGGCAGATTAGCCGCGGGAAAAAATGCCTGCTTGAACCCGATTTTCTGCGCTTCCTGCAGCCGCTTCTCAATAAAGGAAACCGGGCGAACCTCACCGCCCAATCCCAATTCGCCGATATAAATTGTATCATTTTCCAATGGACGCTCCTGCCTGCTGGAAAAAAGCGCTGCTGCCACGCCGAGATCAATGCCCGGATAATCGATGCGAAATCCGCCGGCCACTTTTACAAACACATCGTGGATGCCGAAATTAAGTTGACAGTGTTTCTCCAAAATGGCCAAAATGAGCGAGAGCCGGCGATGATCAAACCCGCTGACGATCCGCTGGGGCGTGCCATAGCTTGAACGCCCGACCAATGCCTGCACTTCCACCAGCAACGGGCGGCTGCCTTCGTAACTGCACACAATGCTGCTGCCGGTCATCGGCTGGTGGTGCGGATTTAAAAAGAGACTGGAAACATTGTTTACCTCGCACAGACCATTGTGGCGCATCTCGAAAACACCCAACTCGTTGGCCGCGCCAAAGCGATTTTTCACCGCGCGAATGATGCGGTGCTGCTGAGTGTTTCCCTCAAAATAAATCACCACATCCACGAGGTGTTCCAAAATTTTTGGGCCGGCCACCGCGCCGTCTTTCGTCACATGCCCGATCAAAAACAGGGTGAATGGCTGTTCCTTGGCTAACCGGAACAACCGTGCCGCGCAGTCGCGCACCTGTCCGACATTCCCCGGGGCGCCGCTGAGTTCCGGGTTGTAAAGCGCCTGGATTGAATCCGCGACGACAACTTCCGGCTTAAAATGATTGATGTGATATTCGATCGCCTGAATATTGGTTTCTCCCACCGCGGTCAAATCATCAGAATTCTTC
>CAYVDX010000689.1:0-2864 GCA_964450485.1 uncultured Calditrichaceae bacterium | reverse complement strand
AAATTTCCGGGCGAGATATTGAGAAATGAATTCGACGCTGAGTTTTTCAAAAGGATCGCACCGCGCGTCAAAACCCAGTTTCGCATAATAATTGCGCACCGGAAAATCGAATATTTCCGCATAGCGTTTTAGGCTCAGTGCCGGCAAATTCCGCTTCCGCAAAATCGCGTTCATAATATCAACGCACAGCCAGGCGTCGTCCAACAGCGTGCCGTTCCAATCCCAAATGATGTGGCGATAAGCTTTTCCGGGCATTTATTTCTCCTGCCATTCGGCTAATTTTTGGTTAAATTTTTCGGGATCAATATCCGGGCGGGGATACATGCCGGCCGCGATGCGCTGACGGCAGACTTCGTAGAGAATCACCGCGGCGGCAACGGAAACATTCAGGCTTTGGATCATCCCGAACATGGGAATGTAAACATTCTGATCGGCCATTGCCAGCGCTTCCCCGGACACGCCCAGGTGCTCATTTCCCAGCACGATCGCCGAGGGCTTTGTCCAATCGACGTCATAAATCGAGCGAGGATTTTCGGTTGACAGATGCGTGGCATAAATGGTTAATCCGCGTTTTTTCAGCGATTCCCGGAGCGCGGCCGGCGATTGAAATGGATTCGCGTCAATCCATTTTTTCGCGGATGCGGAAGATTTTTTGCCCAATTTCGGGAATTCCCGGTTCGTGTAAAGCAGTTGAACATCGGCAATGCCCACTGCGTCGCAGGTTCGCAAGATGGCGCTCACATTGTGCGGATCGTGGATGTTTTCGCAAACAAGGGTCAAATCGAGCTGCCGGTTTTTGAGCACCCGGCTCATTTTTTCGATCCTGCGGGCGGTTGCCATAAGGTTCCCTTACCGGATTAATTGTGAAAAAAGTTGCGAAATCTGTAAGTTCGCGCGTTATTTTGATGAAAATACGGAAATCTGCCTGATATTTAAAATAAAATTCTTGAATTATTAAAGAAAAAATTATATAAATTGATAGTCTGTATTGCAGTAAAAAAATGGAGGACGTTCATGGCTGATAAAAAAGAAAAAATTGCCAGCAAAAAAGAAATTGAAAGTATAGCGGATGTTGAAGAAAACGGCGAGGCCGGGGATGCGGTCATCGACAAAGAACCGGAACCGGACGATATCGAATCCACATTAAAAACGGGCGAAGGGTTTTCCGCGATCGACAGTGAAATATCGATGTTGCTAAAATCCCGGACCCTTTATTCCTGCCCGCGATGCCGGCAGATTTATTTCCGGAATAAATGGCAAAAAGACCACATCACAAACATTTACACCGTGCGCACGGAAAAGGCGTATTGCAATTCCTGCCTGAAAAAAGGGTTGGCAACATTTGTCGGCAGCGTCGAAATTTACGACAAATATTTAGATGAACGAAAAGACGAGTTTACCGCATTTGTAAAAAATGAGGAAGCGGAAATGGAAAACCGCGAGCCGTTTGACAGAATTATTGACATTACTGAAAAGAATGGCATCCTGTATGTTTTTGCAAACACAACCCGTTTGGCAATTCAAATCGCCCGGGCGATCCGCCAGGAATGGCACGGCGCAATGCAATATGAATGGTTTGAACGGAACCAGTTTGTCCGGGCAAAGTGGTTTACGCAGCCGCAAAATCGCGAATATTTTCGTCAGCGCATTCGCGAAGCAAAGGAACGGCGCATCGGGCTTTTTGCATTTGAAGAAGATTGAGCGGCGGGGCGAATCGGGATTGCCTAATGAACGAGGACGTCTTTGACTTTGCTAATGATGTCCTCGATTTGAAACGGCTTGCTGATAAAACCGATGGCCCCATTTGCCAAAATTTCCCGAAGCTCGTCGCGGCTCAAATAACCGCTGATGATGATGACTTTTTGATCTTTTTTGCGTTTTTTAATTTCCTTGAAGGCCTGCCGGCCGTTCATTACCGGCATTACCATATCCAAAA
Organism: uncultured Calditrichaceae bacterium; assembly: GCA_964450485.1. Classification (GTDB taxonomy): domain Bacteria; phylum Calditrichota; class Calditrichia; order RBG-13-44-9; family J075; genus JACKAQ01. Next base: position 928 of record CAYVDX010000689.1, on the reverse strand, counting down.
TCACCAGGTCGATGTGATGCGCGTGTTGCTCAAACAGCTCGACGCCTTCCTTGCCATTCTCCGCAGTCAACACATGAAACCCATTCATTTCAAAAATTTCTTTTAAAATATTGCGAATGTTAAATTCATCGTCAACCACCAAGATAAACGGGCCGCTTTTGCCGTTTTGGGTTGCTACGTTCCCTGTAGCTTTTGCCAACATCCGTTTTTCTCCTTTAACTGGTAAATACACATAGAACGTCGTGGATTTATCGGGAATACTTTCAACATATATTTCGCCGCCCAAATCCCTAACAATTTTATAAGCGACAAAAAGCCCTAATCCTGAACGATGATTATGGATTTTTGTCGAAAAAAACGGTTTAAAAATGTCCGGGATAAGCTCTTTTTTAATGCCTCTGCCATTATCTTTTACGGCTAATTCAATATACGTGCCGCCCGGCAGGGGAAACATCCCCGGTTTTAAAAGCCCGTCATCTTCAACGGTTATTTTGCGCGTGGAAATGCGAATATCGCCCATTTCACCCAGGGATTCCCGGCTGTTTTGGACAAAAATTTTTAATAATTGCGCCATGCGTTTTGGGTAAAGACGCATCGGGGGCACATCCGGGGCCAGCGAAAATTGCACATTAATCATTTTGGGAAGCGTTTCCTGAATGCGCCCGCCAACACTCAGCACCAGTTTGTTGATATTCAGCCGCCGGGGTTGCTCAATCTCGCTCAGATTATAGTTCAAAAAAGCTTTCATTAACCGGCTGCCTTGCTCAAGCGATTTTTGCATGACCTGCAAATTTGTTTGAAGCGAATGATTTTTCGGAAGTTGAGCTTGTATCAAGCTGACGTTTGGCACCAGCGTCGTCAGCAGATCATTCAGACCCTTGTTCATCCGTTCGGAAAAATCGGAAACCTGGTCGAGAATCTCGTTGCG
>CAYVDX010000688.1:0-2867 GCA_964450485.1 uncultured Calditrichaceae bacterium | reverse complement strand
AAACGCTACTGCCCATTCGCCGCTATTCACCCGTTTTTCAAGTTCCGCCAAACCGCGAATGCCACCGACAAAATCGATGCGTGTGTCTTTGCGGGGATTTTCAATGCCAAGCACCGGATTCAGCAAATTCTCCTGCAAAATACTCACATCCAGCCTTTTGACGGGATCGCTGTCAGCAAATGTCCCGGGTTTTGCCGTTAATTGATACCATTTTCCGTTAAGATACATTCCAAATGAGTGCGCTGTCTCCGGTTTAAACGGCGCATTTTCGGGCGTAACCTCAAATTTTTGGGAAATTTTTTCTAAAAATTCTGCCGGCGCATTGCCTTTCAAATCTTTTACAACCCGATTGTAATCAAGGATTTGCATTTGATTATGCGGAAAAATCACGCTGAGAAAAAAGTTGTAGCTTTCCTCGCCGGTGTGATTGGGATTGGCCGCCTGCCGCTGTTGTTTGATGCGCATTGCCGCCGCGGAACGGTGATGCCCGTCCGCCACATAAAGCGCCGGGATGGCCGCAAACGCCTGCCGGATGTCGTTGATCACGCTTTCGTCGCGAACAACCCACAAGGTGTGCCGCACGTCATCTTCAGAGACAAAATCGTATTCCGGTTCGTTTTGCATCACCGTTTCAATGAGTGAATCCATTTGCCGGGTGGCGCGATAGGTTAAAAAGACCGGCCCCACCTGGGCATTTTGATGATCAATATGTTTGACCCGGTCATCCTCTTTGTCGGGCCGGGTAAATTCGTGTTTTTTGATTAGATTGTTTTCGTATTCCGCAACAGAGGCAGCAGCCACTAAACCGGCCTGTTGGTGGTTTCCCATAATTTGTTGATAAACATAAAAACAGGGCTTTTCATCCCGGGCAATTACGCCTTTATCCATCATTCGCCGCAGGTTCTGTGCGCCGCGTTCATACACGCGCTCGTCATGCGGATCGACGTCGTCGGGAAGGTCAATTTCCGGCTTATTCACATGCAAAAATGTGTAGGGATTTCCCGCGGCCATCTGCCGGGCTTCCCGGCTGTTCAGCACATCGTACGGCGGCGACGCCACTTTTTTTACCAATGCTTTATACGGGCGAACCCCGCGAAACGGGCGTACATCCGACATAATCGCCTCCTGTTCGGTTGTCTTTTTATTAAAAAAAGCGCCTCAAAATAAAGGCGCTTTTAGAAAGAAGTCAAATGCTTTTAAAAAAGCTTAACTGCGATAAAATCGATAGCGGTTATCAACGATGTCTGCTTCGTCTTTCAATTTGTTGTACCATTGATTAAAAACGGTGCGCGTTTTCTGCTGAAGCAATCGTTTACGGATGCTCTCTTTTTGCTTTTGGTATGCTTCTTCATCAAATTCCTTGCGATCTTTCACACGGATAAAATAGTAGCCGCGATCAGTTTTCAACAAATCCGAAACCGTGTTTAGCGGCAGTGAAAAGGCCTTGGCGATAATTGCCGGGGCCCGCCCGATTTTCGGAACAAAAATGTTTTCCGTAAAATACGCGGTTGTATCGGCTTTGAGAATCTTTTTTGCATCTTTTGCCGCAATCGCCGCGAAATCCCCGGACGCTTGAACGTCGCCGGAAAATTGCTCCGCATATTCTTTGGCCATTTGCAACCGTTTTTCGTTTTCAATGCGGCCGCGGATGACATTTTTCAAGTCATCGATTGTCTGAAATCCCGCCGGAACCACTTTTGTCAATTGAAAAACATAGTTGCCGTTGTTCGCATAAAAAATTTCGGAAATGTCGCCAATGTCGCTGGCAAATGTCCACAACATGGCTGTTTGAATACGCCCGATACCGGGAATTTGTCCGGCGTCATTTTTAGAAAATTCCGCACTTTCTTTAACCTCAAGCCCCAGTTCATCGGCGGCTTCGGTAAAGCCCGCGTCGGGGGCTTTGGCGACAAATGCATTTGCTTTTGCCTGGGCGTTATCCGTGGTCGTGTATCCGGCCTCAAATTTTTTGAGAATATGCGCGGCATGTACTTTTTCCTTGCCATCTTCGGTTTTCCGGTCAATCACTTTGATCAGATGCAAACCAAAGCGCGTTTTTACCGGCCCGACAATATCGCCGGGTTTTGCGCTAAAAGCGGCGTCCGCGAATTCTTTTACCATGGCGTTGCGGTCAAAAAAACCGAGATCACCTTTGTTTTGGGCAACCGTCGGGTCATCGGACTCGGCGACGGCCAGCGCCTCAAAGTCCTTGCCTTCGAGCACCTCTTTTTTCAATTCTTCCATAATATCATAAATCCGCGCGGTATCTTCCGCGGTTGGCAATGTGGAAAAATAAACGTAATTCAATTGGCGTTTTTCATCGACTTTAAACTCTTTTTTATGCTTGTTGTAATACGCCCGGATTTCATCTTCGCTGACGCTGACAGAATCGCCGCGGAATGCGCTGACCGGCACGCCCAAGAAATCGATTTTGGCTTTCACATTCTTTTTGCGAAAATCATCGCGCATTTCCGGCTCCGTTACGATGACCGATGAATTGATCAAATTTACCAGTTTGGCATAGGGCAAATCCTTGCTGGCTTGCTGTTCCAAATTCACTAACAGCTGCTCGTTTTCCGGTTGATTTAAAACATCATAAAGCTTGGCTTCATCAAAAATGCCGTTTGTTTGAAAATTCGGATCAGTGCGATATTGCTGTTTTAGCGCGCTGAGGATGTAATCGGTAACATCATCGTCAGAGACTTCAATATTGAGTTTGTCGATCTGTTTTTTTAGCAAGATTCGCTGCACGAGTTGATCCCAAACCTGGCCGCGAAGTTGTTTTACCTGGTCTTCATTCATGCTGCCGCCGGTGCGTTGTTCTTCCTGTGCGCGGGCATTTCGCACGGCGATTTGAAATTGCTCAT
>CAYVDX010000687.1:0-2874 GCA_964450485.1 uncultured Calditrichaceae bacterium | reverse complement strand
CGCCGCGAAGATTTGCTGCAACATCGCATTGAGCGGCAAAAAGAGATAGACGCCGGGAATCTGCCGGATTTTTTGAAAGAAACCCAACACATCCGTGAAGACAAAAATTGGAAAGTGGCCCCGATTCCGGACGATTTGCAGCGACGTTGGGTGGAAATTACCGGTCCGGTTGAGCGAAAAATGATGATCAATGCCCTGAACTCCGGCGCGGATGTTTTTATGGCGGATTGTGAGGACGCCAACTCGCCGACCTGGGAAAATATCATCGAAGGGCAAATAAATTTGGGCCACGCGGTGGCTCGAACCATTTCGTTTACCAACCCGGACGGGCGCACTTACACGCTGAATGACAAAATTGCCACGCTTTTGGTGCGGCCGCGCGGCTGGCATTTGCCGGAAAAGCACATTTTGGTGGACGGCGAGCCAATGTCCGCGTCGTTGGTGGATTTTGGATTGTATTTTTTTCACAACGCGAAAAAATTGCTGGCAAACGGCACGGGACCGTATTTTTATCTTGCCAAATTGGAAAACCATTTGGAAGCGCGGCTCTGGAATGACGTGTTTAGTTTTGCCCAGGATGCCCTGGGAATTTCCCGCGGTTCCATCAAAGTAACCGTTCTGATTGAAAATATTTTGGCGGCGTTTGAAATGGAGGAAATTCTCTACGAACTGCGCGATCACATTGCCGGCTTAAACGCCGGGCGTTGGGATTACATTTTCAGCGTGATCAAAAAATTTCGCAACCAGCCGGATTTTTGCCTGCCGGATCGCGCCCAAATTACCATGACCGTTCCGTTTATGCGGGCGTACACCGAGTTGATGGTGAAAACTTGTCATCAGCGTGGGGCGCACGCCATCGGCGGGATGGCTGCGTTTATTCCCAGCCGCCGGGATGCGGAAATTAACCGCACAGCGCTGGCAAAAGTTGCCGAAGATAAACGCCGGGAATCGAACGACGGATTTGACGGCACCTGGATTGCGCATCCCGATTTGGTGACGACTGCCCGGGCGGAGTTTGAGAAAGTGCTGGGCGATCAGCCGCATCAAAAACAGCGCATGCGGGAAGATGTGCGGGTGAGCGCGCAGGATTTGATGAATTTTGAGATTGCCGGCGGAACCATCACCGAGGCAGGCGTGCGCTTGAATATCAACGTGGGCATTCTCTACATGGCCTCCTGGTTGGGGGGCGTTGGCGCGGCGGCTATTTACAATTTGATGGAGGACGCCGCCACCGCGGAAATTTCCCGCGCGCAGCTCTGGCAATGGGTGCATCGCCCCAACACGACGTTGGATGACGGCCGGCGGGTTGATCTCGATTTGTATCACTTGCTTGTCCCGGAAGAGATGGAAAAAATCAAGGCGCTGGTGGGCGCGGAACGTTTCGGCAGCGGAAAATTCGCGCTTGCCCGGCAACTGTTGGACGAGTTGGTGAGCAACGAAACGTTTGCTGATTTTTTGACGCTGATTGCTTATGAATATTTGGATTGAGAGAAAAACCCTGGAGGTTTTTGAGTAAACTGAACGAACTTTCAGGAGTTACTTAACCCGAAATATTAAAAAAATACAAACAAACCTCCAGGGTTTGGCTTTAACGTTTGCCAAAACCCCGGCGGTCTGTGAGATTCTATAAAGGAGGTTACAATGGTAGCATATAAAAAAGAATTGCAGGAAACAAAAGAATGGTTTTCCAGCCCGCGATTTAAGGAAATTATCCGGCTTTATTCTCCACGACAGGTGGTTGAGCAGCGCGGAACCATCCAACGGGAATATTCAATCGCCCAAAATGCCGCAAAAGAATTTTACGAACTGTTGCGGGAATTATTCAACAAAGGTGAATCGATTACCACGTTTGGTCCGTATTCGCCCGGTCAGGCTGTCATGTTGAAACGGATGGGCATTCCGGCCATTTACCTGGGCGGATGGGCGACTTCCGCCAAAGGGTCCGCGGATGAAGATCCCGGCTCGGATTTGGCGAGTTATCCGCTTAGCCAGGTGCCGAATGAAGCGGCGGTGCTGGTGCGCGCCTTGTTGGCCGCGGATAAAAATCAGAAATTTGCCCGCTTGCGAATGAGCGAAACAGAGCGGAAAAATACGCCTGAAGTCGATTATCGCCCCTTTATCATTGCCGACGCCGACACCGGCCACGGCGGCGACGCGCACGTCCGAAACCTGGTTCGCCGGTTTGTAGAGGCCGGCGTGACCGGCTATCACATCGAGGATCAACGGCCGGGAACGAAGAAGTGCGGTCACCAGGGCGGCAAGGTGCTGGTGACGGTCGATGAACAAATCAAACGGCTAAACGCGGCCCGTTTCCAGCTTGATGTGATGAAAACGCCGGGAATTATCGTGGCAAGAACCGACGCAGAAGCGGCCACGCTGCTGGAAAGCCGCGGAGACGAACGCGATCATCCTTTTATCTTAGGCGCGACAAAATTTGATGTGCCGGGGTATAAATATTGCTACCTGGCAATTCTGAAACGGTTTTATGATAAGGGCGTGGAAGAAATCAACGGGCATTTGCTCTACAAAATCGCTGACGCAGAATACAGCGCGGCTTACGATTGGTTCCGGCAAACCGGTCTTTTGACTGAGATGGATAAAGAAATAGAGGAAGCAAAAGGCGGCAGTGGAATAAATCTTGAGAAAACGCTGGATCGAATTGCCACGAAATTTGTCCAGACCTGGGAAGCCGCCGCCGGTATCAAAACCTACGGCGAAGCCGTCGCGGATTTGATGACATTTCGCATCGAAGAAGGCGCTAATTTAGACCTCAGCATCGATGATTGGTTGAAATTTGCCGGTCAGGCCTCCTTTGCCGAAGCGCGGGAAAAAGCCCGGTCAATGGGAATCGATGCGGAGTGGGATTGTGAATTA
>CAYVDX010000686.1:0-2878 GCA_964450485.1 uncultured Calditrichaceae bacterium | reverse complement strand
AATCGGACGATGAAAAAACATTCTCTTAAAATCGTATGTCATTTTATCCATAATATCCCATAAATTAAATATAACCTCGTTTATAGTAGGTAATAATTTTGCTGCAAATAATGACGCAAATCAAAACTAAAATTTTAGTGATTTGAAAGATAGCGTTTTATGGCGGGCATCTCGGTTGGCGATCAACTTCAAACAAATCCTTTTGTTTGTTTATTTCCTTTATTTTAAACAACTTAAAGACTTAACGCAAAAAAAGTCAAGGTGTAAAATCACAAAAATAATTTGTGTCGTGGATGTCACAACGTTTTTTCCGATTCAGTATGTTGCGAAAGATATTTTGTGTAATCGGTTAAGTCTGTTTCTCCGGCTTCGCCATTTTTTAACGGGTCTTCAGCGTTTCTTTTCTTTTGCACATAAAATTCGCTTGATTTAATCAATGTCGGCAGTAGCAAAACAACAAATATTGCACCCAAAAGCCAGGTCGGCAATTGCAACGCATTCCCCAGGACGGCAAGGAGGTAATAGCGCGGTATTCGACCCGTAACCAAGGCCGCCTGGTATTTCCAGAGGGGATAATTCCCCATAATGCTCAAAAACTTAAACGGATAAAACGGCACCGGCGAAAAAGCGGCAATCGCTAATATTCCAAACGGAAATTTGGAAAAATACTTCATTGATTTCCGAAGGAAACGGGTGTTGTCGAGTTTTGGACGGATAAAACGATGGTTGACCAGGGGAGAAATGATCCAGTAATCCAGGAAACCGGCGATGCAGCAGCCGATGATGCCGGCGATGCTGATTTGAAGCGGCGTAAAATGCTTCGCCGTTTGCAGCAAAACCGGTTCGTTGGGAAAAAGAGAAATGAGCAGTTGAGACGGGATTGAATATAGCCCGTAAAATATCAACTCCCGATAATTCGGGTATAAATTCATCAATACCAAACCGGTGACCAGGGAAATCGATGAAAGGAGAACGATTCCTTTCCAGTTTAGCTTGCGCTTCGATTTTTGGGTGACAGTTATCATTTTTCCTTGCGATTAAATTGCCATTCGACACAACAATGCCGCCGGGATTTTAAATATAGCAACTTTTTCTGAAATATGAGAAATATTTTTTGAATACTAATGTTTGTTTAATCATTTTTTGTTTATCCTTGTGTGTATTATACTGTTTTGATTCGAGCCAGTCTTGATGTTTTGATTGACAACCCCTCTAAATCTCTCCCGGCAAGCCGGGAAGACGATAATGGAACATCAAGACATTAAAAGATCAAATTAGTATTAAATCATTTTAATTTACGAAAGGAAATTTAGTTTCAATTGCGATATTCCAGTCGTCTTTCAAAAAAACAGGCTTGATTTTTTCTCCATATCAACCGAGAGAGATATTCAGTACCGGATACTTTTGAGAAAGGTGGTCAAAAGCGGAGCTTTTAGGGGAAAATAACATTACAACGCCCCGAAAATCGGGGTAAACAATCCGCTTTGTAACGAGAATGGCTGATTTTTGTCAATACTTGTTGCATCCCGGAGCGCCGGGCTTGCAACACGATTTTCAGGGAAGCGCTGCTACAAATTCATGCAATACAGCCTCGATTAAAAAGTGTCCGGTACTGAAGATAGATAAAGAATTCCAACGGGATTACCTCTTTTTTAGAAAGGAATTTTCATGAGTGTTTTGTTTACAATTTTCAGATTTTTGATTCTTTTCCTCATTTGCAACGGCGTAGTGCACGCGCAAACGATTTTTACCTGGAACGGCGCAGTCGGCAATTGGGACACACCTTCGGAATGGACGCCGTCCGGTGTGCCGGGCGTGATCGATACCGCGATCATTAACAGCGGCACGGTAACGCTTGGATCCGAAGTGAACATTGGCGGGGTGGTTTTAAACGGCGGAACCATCACCGGAAACGGAAAATTGACCGTTACCGGCATTATGCGCTGGACAGACGGCATTTTGGCCGGCAACGGCTCAACGGATAGCACCATCATTCCGCAGGGCGCAAAACTGTTAGCCAGCGGTACCAAATTGAAAGAGTTGGAAGGGCGGATTCTGCGGCTCCAGGGGGATTTGACCTGGAGCGGAAATAAAGATATTCAATTTGGAAGCAACGCAAAATTGCTGATCGAGCCTACCGGGCAATTAGAGATTCAATCGGACGCGAACTTATCCAGCTCGAATACCGGCGGATCAATTCTGAATAACGGCGTCATCACCAAAAGCCTGACCGGCGGTTCCACTCAAATTGAAGTGTTATTTGACAACCGCAATGTTGTAAATGTCAACACCGGGGAAATCCGGATCATCAGCGGCGGCAGCGTCAGCACAAACGCGGTTTATCATACGGTTGGAAACGCGGTGATGCGGTTTTCCACCGGCAACCATGCGTTTAACGACGTTCATCTTACCGGCGGCGGAACGGTTCAATTTGTGGATCCCGTGGCGACGCTGACCGGCGGCGGACTGACCATTGATCCCGGGGCATTGCTGACAATGGCCGGCTCCGGTTCCATTTTGCAGGGCGATGCGCCCTTTTCCATCAACGGCACCTTTGACTGGGGACGCGGCGCCATCCTGGGGCTTGGCACGCTGCTGGTTGACGGGCAGATGATTATCAGCGGAAACAGCGCAAAAATATTAGACGGGCAGACCATTTCCAACCGCGGCACCTTGACCTGGACCGGCGCGGGTGAAATCCGCATGTTTAACGGCGCAAAAATTGTCAACAAAGCCAACGCCATGCTCGATATTCAAAACGATGCGCAACTTGGTTTTTTTACCCCGGGCGGCGGCAGTTTGAAAAACGCCGGAACGTTGATCAAAAGCGACGGACTTGCAACCGATCAAACCAACATCGATGTTCCCTGGATAAATA
>CAYVDX010000685.1:0-2884 GCA_964450485.1 uncultured Calditrichaceae bacterium | reverse complement strand
AATTTGTCGCGCCGGAAAAATTGGGTTACGAGCTGTGCCGCATCTGGTTCGACGAAATTTACTCGCCCAGCGAACGATATTTGGAAACGCTCAAAGGCGATTATTCCGAACAAAAAACCCGCGATTTTGAGGAATGTTTTGACGTTGAAGAACTGGTTGAAATGGAGCGGTTTCACCGTTTTTTCGAGCTGCGGCTGGATATGCTCTCACAAAAACACAAATCCCGCGCGGCTTATCCACAGAGCAATTCCTGGAAAAATCTTATCAAACATGCCAAATATCTCATTCAGGAATTAGAACCCGATGCAAACAGCCGTCGCATTTTGTTAGAAAAAAATGTCGAGTTGGCGTTCAAAAAAGACGGTGAATTGCCGCCGCCTTCGCATTGGCGAATGCTGCTCTCCTGAGCAAAAATCGCAGTGATTTGTTAATCCAGCCAGGCCGCCGCTTCTCGACTCATAAATTCTTCCAAAGAAATACCGCCGCGGCCAATCAGCATGGTTTTCGCTTCGGGAAAGCGCTGTTGAAATGCATTCAATCCCTGCAATTCTCGTTTATGCAAGCCGCTTTTAACTTCCAATGCCAATAGCCGATCCGCGCGGTGTAGTACAAAATCTGCTTCGCGATTGCGATCCCGCCAATAATACACCTCAATACCTTTACCAAGCGTAGTGTTGACCAAATGTGCGCCAACCGCCGATTCAACCAGCCGCCCCCACTTTTTGGGATCATTCCGCCAATGCTCAAACGACAATCCACTAATTGCAGTCATCAGCGCGGTATTTAAAATCAGCCATTTTGGGCTTGATGCGCGCCGCCGAATCGCTTTACCACTCCATTTTGGCAGTCCTTTAATCAATTGCGCATTCTCTAAAAGATGCTGATAAGCTGCAAGCGTGGTGGTGTTGCCTGCATCATGCAATTGTCCAAGAAATTTTTGATAAGACACAATTTGACCGGAATATTCCGCGGCCAATATAAACAGTTGACGCAGCAGCGATGGTTTGTGAATGCGGTTGAGTAATAAAATATCCTTACTGATGGTGGTCTCGATCAACGAGTCTCTGATAAACCGCGCCCACCGTTCCTGATCGTCAATCAAAACCGCCGCGCCCGGATAACCGCCAAAATAAATGTATGATTCCAGATTCCAGCCAAAACATTCCCGGCATTCAGAATATTGCCAATGCGTGGCATGAAGCAACTCAAACCGCCCTGCCAGGCTTTCCGTCAACCCCGCCTGCATCAGCAGCGCTGATGATCCGAGAATGATCACGCGAATGTCATTCTTCAGGCGGCTATCTTCATCCCACAACGATTTGACGACCTCAGACCACCGGGAAATTTTTTGCACCTCATCCAACGCCAGCACAACCGGCGTACCGGAGGCCGCGCGGTTGCGGGCAATTTCCCACTGAATTTCGATCCACTGGGGCTGCGGCGGCGCCGGTAAATCTGCCGTCGCATAATGATATCCGCCTGGCCATTCATCCAAAAACTGATGAACAGCAGTGGTTTTGCCAACTTGTCGCGGTCCTGAAACGACCTGAATAAAACGGCGTGATTCTGCCATGCGTTGTTGCAATTGATAAAATATTGCGCGTTTGTAGCTCAATTCCATACCTTATTCAACAATTAACTCAATATACCGAGTAAATTTACTCGATATATTGAGTAAAACAACGATTTAAAAAAAAGAGACACTTGAAAATTTTACGAATGGCGTTTTGAACGCTGCATCATTACAGTTGAATTTGTGGAAAAGCGCTTGTAAATTAGGTCGATAAGTGATTAACCAGAACATTGACGCGAAAAATGACCCAATCACCGGATAATCAAAAACGCGACTGGAATGAATTGGAATTTATCAGTTGGAAGGAGTTTCAACAGATGGCGCCCGCAATTCTGCAACTGGAAATTACGCGAATCAGCAGGCTTCTGCAATCCTTTCAGCTTGACACAAATTTTCACAACGCATTGGTCAAAGTTCGATTCGAATTGAAATCGTTCGTCGAATGTCTCGAAAAAACCACCCGAGCTCAGGTCGAATCAAATTGCGCCGTCCATCTCCAAAACGCGCTCATTTACATGCCAGCGACAATTGAAACACTTGATCAAACAACCCGTGAAACATTGGATTATATTCTTGATCGTATTAAGTATCTCAACGAACGCATTAAATTTATTTATTGATGATCCTCAGGCAGGTGTCGAACGGTGCACCGCGCCGGCGGGGATGGCACGCCACATCTGCTGCAAGCCCTTGAATTTGCGGCGAAATTCCGCGGGATCCTGGGCAATGCTTTCAAAAGAAAAAGCGGGCAGCAAGTCTTTCAGCAGCGATTCCATTTCCGCCATGGTAACCCATTCGTGCTGTAAATAATGCAATACGATGTGATAGTCGGGTTCATCCCCGCGGGAAATGTAGCGAAAGGAAACACTGTACGGATCAAAATGGTAAATCTCCAGCGCATCTTGAGCCGCGTCATCTCCGCCGGGATTCAGCAATTTTTCGCTTACCCGGATGGCCCGATCTTCAAACCCTTTTGGCAAGGGAATTAAAGTTGCAGGATGCTCGTCATTAATTTCGATATCCATTTCAGTTGCAACTTCTTTTATGGTGGCGTCGAACAATTCCCGATCTTCGGGAGCGACATCCGCGGTATAGGTAAATTCATCCGCCCGCTCCCGCCAGCCCGCCAGCGCCTGGCTGGTTTCGCCGATTAAAAACAGCCGTCCCGGGCGGTCAAATTCCGCGCGCAGCCGTTGAATAAAATCTATTATTTCTTTGCGTTTGACAAAAAAGCTCATGTCCTGGATTCTTCCTTATTAACTGATGTTACGCGCAGTTGAAGCTGTTTTACGCGAGGCAGAGCCTCGCAGC
>CAYVDX010000684.1:0-2895 GCA_964450485.1 uncultured Calditrichaceae bacterium | reverse complement strand
GGATTGAACCGGTGACCTCATCCTTACCAAGGATGTGCTCTACCTACTGAGCTACGTGGGCTTAAAGAAAAGGGAAGCTTCTTGTAACGGCTTAACAGCGAAGCTCCCCGCTGAGCGGGAGACGAGACTCGAACTCGCGACCATCAGCTTGGAAGGCTGATGCTCTACCAACTGAGCTACTCCCGCCTATGCTAAAAAATCCTCTTTTCTTTTAACCAACCCCTCGCTCATTCTTCAAAATAAGTCGAGCTATGTAAAAACAACTGTGGGGAGGGGCGGATTCGAACCACCGAAGGCATTTGCCGGCAGATTTACAGTCTGCTGCGTTTGACCGCTTCGCTACCTCCCCGCATGATCGGAGTCGATACGAGCTGGTGAAGGGACTCGAACCCCCAACCTGCTGATTACAAATCAGCTGCTCTACCAATTGAGCTACACCAGCTTCTTAGACAGCCCCCAAATTTAAGGCGGCAAAAATGGAATGCAACAAAAAAATATTTTTTTGATTTCCTGAAAAAACGAAGCAGAACGGCGCTTTTATAAAGCACAAACCATAACAATATGCTGCGCGGTTTTGAAGTGACTTTTTGCGAATATGTTGTCAAACGCGAGCGATGAATTTAAAGAATGTTGCGGCCGAAAAAACGCTGTCTCAGATGCCTTGTTCCGCTTTTAATTTTTGCAGCCGCTTACCGCTCATAATCCCAAAGAGCGTCATCACGGGGCCCACAAAGCCGTAAACCCAGCCGGCCAATGCCGCTGATTTATCACCGCCGATTAAAACAATCAAAATTGAAAGCACCGCGAAGCTCGCCAAAACTGCATTGGAAGCGATGCTGATTTTTGTTTTCAGGCATTCGACCGCGTTTAATTGCAACCATTTTCGCTGGCGATAGGCGTGGATATAGAGCATCATAAAAACCAGAAAAATGACCAGAAAGCCCGATGAATAAATCAGCATTAGCTGGCTGGCCTGCCCGGCATGGAAAGCGACATTCGCCTGCATATCAATCCCCAACAAGCCTTGCAGGATGCCATAAGAGATCAACATTGTGGCAAGAAATTTTAACGGATAAATATAAAACAGCACCACCAACAGCAGCCCGGCGTTCAAAATGATCGTGGCGCTGTCTTCCAGACCGTAGCGGCGAAAAAATTTGTAATGTGCGTGCCAAATCGCGACAATGCCGATAAAGGTGACGCCAAACGCGACAAACCCCCGCATGGTGCGCGCCAATTCCTCAAACGAATCCGGCACTTCCAGCGAAACGACCAGCAAGGTGATTGCGAACGCAAACACCGCGTCCGAGAACCCTTCCACGCGCGAAACGTCCCCGCCCCGCCAGTGGAAATCTTTTTCGTGTCCGATTTGCGTTTTGCCTGCTTTTTGTCTGATCATAGGTATCTGTAAATACTTTGTTTAAGTTAAATTATTGCTGCGCCTTTATGAAATAAGCGGAAAATTTCCCAATGAACAAAAATGAATGGCTAAATTCTCAATGCGACGGTTATATGGCGTTTTGAGATGAGGCGTCAGCACAAAATTTTTCCCATTGGGATACATTGAACGAAAGATTTTCAGCGATTTTGTTTCAAATTGATCGGGATTGATTTTACATTCAACGGCATGCACTTGTCGCTGCCGGGATTTAATCACAAAATCAATCTCTCTGCCGGATTTATCGCGCCAATAATAAAGGTCGTGACTATCAAAATACACCCTTAACGTATCCAGGACCAAATGTTCCCAAAGTAACCCCCTATCGCTTTCACGAATGCGATCCCAACCGGAAACATGCGTGACAAAACCGGTATCAAATCCATAACATTTGGAACGCTGAGTAATTTCGCGCCTGCCGCCGCCATGAAAAGGGGATAATAAAAACACGGCGTGGGCAATAGACATCGCTTCGATATGCGCTTTAACGGTCGGACGGCTAAGACCGCTTAATTTTGCCAGGTTGGAATAATCAATAAGACCGCCGCTTTGGCGAAGGAGCAGCCGCAGCAACTTCATAAAGCCAATCCGATTGCGAATGCCGAACAGTTCCTGAATATCTCGCGCATAAAAACTATCAATCCATTCGGAGAAAAAAGCGGGGTCTTTTTCTTTTGAAAGCAGCGGTTCGGGCAGCCCGCCGTGCAGCAGCCGGCGATCAAAATCTTTTACGCCAAAAACATCTCGGCATTCATTCCACAAAACCGGCGGTAAGTACAGGGTCTGTTTACGCCCGGTCAGGCTATCGCGAAATTTTTGCGTTGCCGCCAACGTTGATGAACCGGTTGCCAGGATATTTAGCGACGGATACTCATCAGCGGCAATCTTTAACAAAATACTGGGATTTTCAACACGGTGAATTTCATCAAAAATTACGATGCTATTTTTATCCAGGCTGTCATAAAATGATTCCGGATCAGCAAGCTGACGGATAACCGACGGCAGATCGCAGTTGAGATAGATTGCCGGTTTAAACATCCTTGCCAGGGTTGTTTTTCCAACCCTGCGAACACCTGAAAGCCATATAATTGAACGCTTTTGCCAGGATTTTTTAATTTGTTGAATCCAAAAAGGGCGTTTTTTCATTTGCAACCGTATTTTACAAAAAGACGACTAAATGTAAAATACGGTTGCGTAATATCCAAGCGATTTTCATGTTTCGGTAAAAAAGCGCCGCTTTCCCGGCGGGACTTTGAGAGGGTTTTTGGCGAGTCATTTGCCCCGCGTTTCCACTCATTTTTTACAAATTAAACAAAATCGATTTGAATTTTTTTCTCAATGCCAGGGCGGCTTTTTCAATGTTGGACAAAAGCATTACCTTTTTATCATTACCAAAGCAGTATTTGTGTAGCTCTAACAGCTTTAGAAGCGCATCCACACTTTCGTACAGTCCAAAA
>CAYVDX010000683.1:0-2896 GCA_964450485.1 uncultured Calditrichaceae bacterium | reverse complement strand
GGAAAGTTGTGGTGAACCTCCCGCCGCTGGGAATGCGCATTTTGAAATAAAACAAGTCTTTGTGTCGTCCAACAAAACTTTTATAGCGACCAACGCACGCCCCCTGAATCCGCGGGAATCCCCTGACGCTACACCCAAATTGTTAGCGTCCGCTACACAACTACATAAGAAAGATTCCACCAAAGAATATCGCCGTGACGATTATTTTAAAAAAAATATTGACTAAGAAAAAAATAGTCGTAAATTAGTCACTCTGTTTAGAGTGGCGTTTGCGGGGTCGATATAAATTTTCCTTTTTCCAACACAATATTGAAGTAAAGGCGTTTCAAAATGATGCGATCCGTCAGGTGCTTCGACAAGCTGTTCATACCGATATGCCTGGTCATTTGTTTGGCCGGTTTATCCCACTGCGACAACAACATTGCCGAATCAGATACCGACATACTTGCCATGGTAGGCGACCGGGTTGTCAGCAAAAGCGATTTCATCGCGGAATACAAAACCTTTCTTGCTCAAACAGGGTCGTTGGATAATGGGCAAGCGCGGCGCAGTTTGCTGCAAAGTTTTATTGCCCGGGCGCTGATGATTTCCGAAGCGCGGCGGCGCGGTTTTGACCGGGACGCCGAGGGAAAACTTGCCTTGACCCGCATAAAAAACCAGGAATTGCTGATTGCTTTTCATCAGAAGTATATTGCCGCGAATATAGAAATTAGCGATGATAAACTTTATGAATTATTTATCCGATGCAATACCCGCATAAAAGCCCGCCATCTCTACGCCGCTACCCGAAAAACCGCGGATTCGCTTTACCGGGAATTGCAAAATGGAAAATCCTTTCAAGCTTTGGCCGGGCAGGCTTTTGAAGATCCAGGGTTACAAAATTCCGGGGGCTTGTTGGGTTATTTTTCGCTTGATGAAATGGAGCCGGCCTTTGAAGACGCCGCTTTTCAACTCAAGCCCGGGGAAATTTCCCAACCGGTTCGCACCACTGACGGTTACAGCATTATTCGCGTGGAAGACCGGGTTGTAAAACCCCTGCTCACGGATTATGAATTTGCCAAAACGCGTTCCAGGTTAGCGGCGTATTGGCGAAAGCGTAAGATCAGGCAAAATAGTCAGTTATTTGTCGATTCCCTTCGGAATGTTCTCGAAGTTCGATTTAATCCGCCGGTGTTGAAAAAGCTGTTTTTGGCAATCAGGCAAAATCCATCGAGCACGGTTTACCCGGAGCAACCGGCGTTAAAAACAAGCATGGCGGGCATTGAGAACCGGGAAATTGTGCACTCCCGCCGGGGAAGTTGGGATGTGGCAACTTTTTGGAAAAAAGCGTTATTTACTTCGGAAAAACAACGCCGCCGGATTCGTTCGGAAGAAAATCTCCGCGATTTTATTGCCGGTTTGGTGGTTCGCGATGACATGCTTGAAAAGGCGCGAAGCGAAAACATGCACCGGAGGCCCGACTATCAAGCTCGCGTCAAAAAAAGTTGGGATGATTACCTGCTGACCCGGGTTGAAACGCAGCTTTACCGGGAGATCGACATTCCGGAAGATTCCCTGCGGGCAGTTTATTTGACGAATAAACAACAATTTTGCACACCGCCGCAACTGCAATTGCAGGAAATTGTTGTGAACAGCGAAGCGCGGGCAAATTTCATCAAAACCGCGCTAAACAACGGCGTTTCATTCAGTACCCTTGCTCAAAAATACTCCGTTCGATCTTTTAGCGCCAAGCGGGGCGGCGATTTAGGATGGGTCCATCCCAAAGACCTTGGCGGTTATTCAAAAATGATATTTGCATTACAGCCCGGAGCCTGGGAAGGGCCCTTAAAGGTTGATGCGCATTATTTCTTCTTTAAGTGTATCGAAAAAAAAGAACCGCGCTTGTTGGGTTTTGACGACGTTCGCGAGAAAATAGAAGAGACCCTGCGCGCTGTTTGGCGGCAACGCATCCGCGCCCAAAAACTCCGCGAAATCCGCCAAAACATACTTGTAAAATCTTTTCCAAAACGGTTACGAAATTTAGCGACGAGCAGCTAATTCATTAAAATAGAGTGCATAACAGCTCTGGGGCAGAAAAAGATTTTCAGGCAGAAAACAATGACTTTTTCAGACGCGCACACGGCAACGACAGCCTTGCCTTGAAGGGGGGAATTTTTAACTTCCCTCCCGGCTGCCGGAAGGGATTGAGGGGGATGTCAAAACGCTTGCCCCAGGATTGTTAAGCATTCATTAAAATAAAGTTGAGGAAGATGATAAAAAGAAACATAAAGGCGCGGCAGCGATGAAAAAAAGAGACCATGCTTTTGTCTTCGCTTTTGTATTTTTTATTATTACAAATGTGGTTGCCCAGACAGGGAAAATTGCCGGCGTGGTAATTGATAAACAAACCCGCGAACCGCTTGTCGGGGCAAATCTCGTGGTGGAGGGCACCTTGTTAGGCGCTTCAACAGACCTTGACGGCACTTTTGTCATTTTACGCGTCCCCTCCGGTAAATACCGGGTTAAGGTATCTTATATCGGTTACCAGGAAGCGATTATACAAAACGTTGAGGTTTTAACAAACCTAACCACCCGGCTACAAATTGAGATAAAACAGGAAGCCGTTGAGGGTGAGCAGGTGGTTGTGGTTGCCGAAACGCCGGTTATTCGAAAGGATTTAACCTCGGTGGAAGCCCGGGTGCGGGCAGAAGATATCGAGCGATTGGCGGTACAGGACCTGAGCGATGTTTTGAACCTGCAAGCCGGTATTTCCCGTGACGCCGGCGGCGGCATTCACATCCGCGGCGGTCGTTCCACCGAGGTTTCATATATGGTGAACGGGGTTAGTATTACCGACGATTTTACCCGCACCCAATCACTCCAGGTTGAAAACGAATCGATCCAGGAGCTCCAGGTC
>CAYVDX010000682.1:0-2897 GCA_964450485.1 uncultured Calditrichaceae bacterium | reverse complement strand
ATCCTTTCCGCCGGGCGTCCGGCCCGGATGTGGCAATCTTGGCAAAACCGGTCAGTTCAAACGCCCGCTCCGCCGGCAACGACTGTCCGATATACGTTTCTTCAAAAATAAAATTATGCAGCAACCGCAGCGCGCCCCCGCCGCCGGGAATAAGCCCGTATTCAACTTCGGGAAAACCGCAGCGCAATCCGGCGTGGGCAACCACCAAATCCGCGGCCATTGCCAATGCCAGCCCGCTGCCCAGGGTCTGACCAAATGGGGCGCAAATCACCGGAAAGGACGCGTATTTCAACAGTTGCAACACTTGCTGTAAGCGATCACTTTGGACGTCAATTTCATCCCAGGCGCGATCGTAACAGAGATTCAGCAGCATTTCCCACGGCTGTCCGGTCGAAAAATCAGCACCGTCGCCGGTGATGATCAACCCGCGAAAATCGGCGTCGGGAAGGATCGCCAGCGCATCTTCCAGCAGGTCAATCATGCCCGGCTCCAGGGCCGGCGCTTCCGGCTGCAAAATGCCGCGCAACACCAGACAGGCGATGTGATCGCCAAGATCGATCAGGCTGCCGCACCAATTTTGATGCAATAGCTGCTCCGGATTTTGAAAACGCGGTAAATCCAGCACATGCTCAGGGCGATTCACCGGCAATAGCTTTCCCCGGTTAATGTCGAAAAAATGTTGTCCCCGCGGCGCATCGTAAAAGGTTTTTTGATCGGACGGCAGCATCGCCTGCACCCAGAGCGGCAATTTTTTACCACCGGCTTTCATCCGCGGCAGGGTGCCCTCCAGCCCGGCAATGTCCCACAATTCAAACGGCCCGTGCTGCCACCCGGCGCCCCATTTCAGGGCGTTATCGATGTTCACGATATTTTCCGTCACTTCCGGGATGCGATTGGCGCAATAAATAAACAGATCAGCGAGCAATTCCCAAACGAATTGACCGGCCGGATCATTGCTGTCCAGCAGGGTGTGGAGCCGTTCCCGCGCGCCGAACGGCTCGCTTGCCATTCGCAGGCTTTCGAAATGATACATTTGCGGCGGGCGATATTCAAACGTCTGCAAATCTAAAATCAACGGACGGCCATCTTCGGATTTATAAAATCCCTGTCCACCGGCCGCGCCTGTCCAGCCGTTTTTGAGCATTTTGTCCAGAAAACCGGGGCGTTCAAACACGCCGGCGGATTCGTCGCCCGGGCAGAGATCGGCAAGCTTTTCAGCAAACGCGGCCAGCCGATCAACACCAAAATCATCCATCGCGCGGATGAATCCCTTCTTCCCAAAACCGATCAACGCGCCGGTGAGCTGATCAACGACTTCGAGCGGCAGTTGCAGCTTCGACGCCAATCGCAGGGCGGTCATCATCGCGAAAACGGAGAGACGGTGAGCAATCAGCCCGGGCGAATTTCTGGCGTAAACCACGCCTTTGCCTAAAGAATTTTCCGCAAATGTCACCACACGCTCGACGATTTCCGGGCGGGTATCCGCGCCGGGAACGATTTCCAGCAAATGCGAATCGCGCGGCGGCGGAAAAAAATGCGTGGTCAACAAACGCTCGCTGAATAATTCCGGGAGGCTTCCGGCAAATTCCGTTAAATCGAGAAAAGGCGCGCTCAGGCTGATGATCGCATCCTGTTTTAACGCGGCTAACACTTGTTCGTAAAGGTTCACGCGCTGCTCAAGGGATAAATCGCCGGCGTCAATCAACCAGTCAATTTCTTTCAATAAAGCCAGGTCGTCCTCAAAATTGCACGGCACCACCTGTCGGGCGACATTGGCGTGGAAAAAAACCGGCGGCGAATCAGTGGCGATCGTTTTGAGATTCGCTTCCGCGGTTTCCTGTGATTCGCAAAACAACAGCACCGGTATGCCGGTATTTGCAAACTGTGCGGCGATTTGCGCACTCGAAATGTCTTCCCCTAAAACCGCAACGCGCTTAATTTTGTCCATTATTTCCCCATTTTGTTATTTCGATGTAACCCGTCAGCCGTGTCGTTTTTTATCGTTCACGAAAAAGGAACGGTTCACAAAAATGGATTTTATTTTGTTAAAATTCCGCGAACATCAACTTATACTGAATCCGCCAACAGCGATTCGGCAAGGTTTTCCTTCAATGAAAACACATCATATTTTAACACCATGCGGCGATAGAGAATGCCGTGCCATTTGATGGCATCCAACAACGCCGGCCCGTCAAGCAGCGCATGAATTCCCACCTCAATTTTTTGAGCGATTTCCCGGGAGATTTCCGCCGCCGTGATTTTCAAAATATCCGCTTCCGGGGCGTTGTTGCCATTGTTTTTTACCTGCTGATCCACGCGTTGCACGACGCTGTCCAGCGTATAAAGCCGCGTCAAAATATCGCTGAAACATTCCAGCAGCGGCTGCCGGGCGAAGCGTTCATTTCGCAACGTGGTAATGCCCAGGTTTATCAGGTAAATCGTCATCCACTTGGCGATCACCAGCGAGCGTTTTTCCGCGGCAAATTGCCCGCTGAATACCGGCATTGACGCCACGGCGTAATCGCGCAGGTCTTTGGCGGCCGCGCGCAGGGGAATTTCGTCCAACAACGATTTTTTGATGATCGATTTGGCGATGACTTGTTTGAAATCCGCGGTTGTGCCGGGAAAAATTTGAGCGGTGTGCAAATCCCCCTGCCGCGGCGACAATTCACCGGCGTAATCGAGTCCGAATCCCCGGGTAATTTGGGAATGCAGCGATGAAATTTTCGCCAGGGTTTCGCTGCCTAAAACAGCGGCGATGGCGCATTCCGTGGAAAATTTATCAATTGTGCGGACCAATCGCGTAAAGCCGTCGGGTTCGTCAAGATCGATCTTTTCAGCCGCGCTATCCATCATTCCCGCCGTTCGGAAAACAACGCTCTCCAGCGCATAATTGG
>CAYVDX010000681.1:0-2908 GCA_964450485.1 uncultured Calditrichaceae bacterium | reverse complement strand
AATTGAAAAAGTATATATGGCATAACAAATGACAATGCTGCATTCTTACTCAGCTGCACTCGGTAAGACAAGTGAGATAGGTTGCTATACCATCAGAGACTTTGCAAAAATTTGCAAAAAACATCAACATCCTTTTGGAATAATCAACGATTCAAAGAATTAAAGCGCGCTAAAAATTTGAAAAAACAGCTTGCTTGTGTTCACGTTTATGTTAACTTAATCTATGCGAGAGATAATATTTTACAGAACCGAAAATGACAGGTGTCCTGTTGAAGAATTCCTTGATAAGCTCTCGGATAAGCAAGTAGAAAAAGTGTTATGGGTATTGCGAATTATCAGGGAACTTGAAAGGGTCCCAATACAGTATTTTAAAAATCTGATCAATACGAATCATATTTGGGAAGTAAGGGTTCAGCTCGGAAACAATATTTTTCGGCTATTGGGATTTATTGAGGGATCAAAAGTTATTCTGACCAACGGATTTGCAAAAAAAACTCAGAGAGTGCCGCGTGAAGAAATAAAAATCGCGGAAAAACGAAAGAAAGGTTATTTTGAGAGGAAAGACAATGGATGATTTAGAAAAATATATCGAAAAACGTAAACAACAAAATTCGGTTTTTGCTGAGAGTTTTGAAAAAGGGTATGAAAACTTTAAAATCGGTATTTTACTCCGTCAGGCGAGAGAAGAATCCGGAATGACGCAGGAACAGATCGCCAAATTATTAAACACCCAAAAATCAGCGATTTCCAGAATCGAAAATCATGCTGAAGACATCAGGTTATCGACGCTTTACAAATATGCCGAGGCTTTGGGGAAACGGCTTCAATTTTCGATATCATAACGAGCAATACCAGAAATTTTAAAGATGCAAGGCTAACGGTTAATCAAAAGAAATTGAAAGTTTAGAAGCCGGTCAAACCATCGCAAATTTATGGAAGGATTTCTAAAAAAACGAAATTTTTTCCGGAATTGACAAAGTGATGGAAAAGGTGAAAGATCGTCCCGTGCCGGATTGGGATAAAATTGAACAGAACCTGAATTAAGCGATTCATTTTTATCCGGCATTTTTTTCAAATCAATCCGAAAACTTATGAATCCACCCGGTGATCATCATTGAATTGGATTGTTTCGATGGTTGCTTTTAATTTTCATCTCAAGCTTTGACAAATCCGAATAAAAATACCCCTAATTTTTCACTAAGTCCCGGTTTTGGGCGCACTTATCCCTTAATATTTTCTGTTAGCAAAGTTTGATCTTTTGTTATATTTTATCTGCAAATGTCCAAAACAGGTGATCGTCGTGTTAACCCGATAGGCAACAAAACGCATGATTCATATTAGCGCAGTACATAAATGATAACAACTAAAGGAGGAAAGTTTATGAGTAACGAAAGTAAGTGCCCGGTAACACACACAGTTGTCGGCGGCACGTCGAACCGGGACTGGTGGCCGAACCAGTTAAATCTTAATATTCTGCACCAGCATTCTCCCCTGTCCAATCCGATGGGCGAGGATTTCAACTACGCTGAAGCATTTAAAAGCCTCGACTTTGACGCCCTGAAAAAAGATATCTTTGAATTGATGACCACGTCACAAGATTGGTGGCCGGCGGATTACGGTCACTATGGGCCGTTGTTCATTCGAATGGCCTGGCACAGTGCGGGCACCTACCGCATCGGCGATGGCCGCGGGGGCGCGGGAACCGGCAACCAGCGTTTTGCGCCGCTCAATAGCTGGCCTGACAATGCGAATCTCGACAAGGCGCGATTTCTGCTCTTGCCGATCAAACAAAAGTATGGCAGGAAAATCTCATGGGCTGACCTGATCATCCTCGCCGGTAATTGCGCCCTCGAATCAATGGGACTCAAAACCTTTGGCTTTGCCGGCGGACGCGAGGATATTTGGCATCCCGAGGAAGATATTTATTGGGGCGCCGAGGCCGAGTGGCTTGGGGACAAGCGCTACTCCGGCGACCGGGAGCTTGAGAATCCGCTTGCCGCGGTTCAGATGGGTCTGATCTATGTGAATCCGGAAGGGCCAAATGGCGAGCCGAGCGCGATTGCCGCGGGCCGGGATATTCGCGAAACCTTCGCGCGCATGGCGATGAACGACGAGGAAACCGTCGCGCTGACAGCCGGTGGACACACTTTTGGTAAATGTCACGGCGCCGGCGATGTTGCGCTGGTTGGTCCTGAACCGGAAGGGGCCGGCATCGAGGAACAAGGTCTCGGCTGGAAAAGCAGCTTTGGCTCCGGAAAGGGTGACGATACCATCACCAGCGGTATCGAAGGCGCCTGGACTCCGAACCCGACGCAGTGGGACATGGGTTATTTCGACATGCTTTTTGGCTATGATTGGGATGTCGTGAAAAGTCCCGCCGGGGCCTGGCAGTGGGTCCCGGTCAACCCGGACGAAAAGGATCTCGCCCCGGCGGCGCATAATCCGGCAAAACGGGTGACAACCATCATGACAACCGCGGATATGGCAATGCGAATGGACCCGATCTACGGCCCGATCGCAAAGCGTTTTCACGAGAACCCGGATGAGTTTGCCGATGCATTTGCCCGGGCATGGTTCAAACTGACCCATCGCGACATGGGCCCGCGCTCGCGCTACCTCGGTCCGGAAGTGCCCGAGGAAGCACTCATTTGGCAAGACCCCATACCGGCGGTCGATCATGAATTGATTGATGAACAGGACATCGCCGCTCTCAAGGGCAAGGTCCTCGCTTCGGGACTGCCTGTCTCACAATTAGTCGCGACGGCCTGGGCTTCGGCGTCCACATTCCGCGGCTCCGACATGCGCGGCGGGGCAAACGGGGCGCGCATCCGTCTGGCGCCGCAGAAAGATTGGGAAGTCAACCAGCCCGACCAATTAGCCAGCGTGCTGAAGACGCTTCAGGCAATCC
>CAYVDX010000680.1:0-2916 GCA_964450485.1 uncultured Calditrichaceae bacterium | reverse complement strand
TTGAAGCAGGAAAGGTTGAACTGGAGCGCATCGAATTTTATCTGCGCGACTGCCTGAACGACATTGTAAAAGAATTAGGCTTCCGGGCGCGCCAAAAGGGAATTGATTTACGCTGGAATGTTGCAAAAAAAGCGCCGGATGCACTCATTGGCGATCCGGGCAGATTGCGCCAGGTGCTGGTCAACCTGAGCGGTAATGCCATTAAATTTACGGCAAACGGACACATTACACTTGAAGTTTGCGCCGTGGAAACAGGCGATGCGGAAAATCTTTTAAAAAATATAAAATTACATTTTGCCGTGTCGGATACGGGCATTGGCATTCCGGACGAAAAACAGAAGCAGATTTTTGAGGCCTTTCGCCAGGCGGACAGCTCCACCACCCGGCAGTTTGGCGGCACCGGTTTAGGATTGTCGATTTCATCAAACCTGGTAAAACTCATGGCCGGAAAAATTTGGGTGAACAGCCCGGCTAAATATTTAAACCCTGAAAAGTTTTCTAAAACGGCCGGCGGGCCGGGCAGCACATTCAATTTTACCGCGGAATTTGTCGTCAACCCAAAACCGGCCCATCCATTGGTTGAACACGAAAAAATTGATATTCACGGACTATCAACACTATTACTGGACGGCAATGATAGCACCCGCAAGCTCTATGCCGACGCCCTGGGCGAATTGGGATTGGCAGTTACCGCAACGGCCAAGGTAAATGATGCGATGAAACGGATCGCAGAGCGGCAAAAAGCCGGGAAGGGTTTTAAACTAATCTGCCTGAACAACAATATTAACGGCGCTGATGGATTTACAATTGCCCGGCAAATTCATCAAAAAATCGATACATCCGGCGCAAAAATCATTCTATTCTCCCCCGCCGGGCAAAAAGGAGATTTACAGCGCTGCCAGGAGAGCGGAATTACCACATACCTGTCGGAACCGCCCACAACAACGAATTTGTTAAAAGCCGTTCAAATGACGCTGAACGCGCCGGTGAAACAGGACCGGAATGTAATCACCCGCCATACACTGCGAGCAACAGAAAGGTCTGAAAAGAATGATTCGGAATTAAAAACCGTATTAAAAAAGAAAGCATTAAACGTTCTTTTGGCGGAAGACAATCCCGTAAATCGCAAGCTGATTGTTATTTTGATGAAGAAGCTGGGCTATCAGGTTACAGAAGTTGTCAATGGGTTGGAAGCGGTAAAAGCCGTGCAAACGCAGTCATTTGACCTCGTGCTGATGGACGTTCAAATGCCTGAAATGGACGGGCTTGAAGCCACCCGGCTGATCCGGCAGGCTGAAGCGGAGACCGGGAAACATTTACCGGTTTTGGCATTGACGGCCCGCGCCATGAAAGGCGACCGCGAAGTGTGTCTTGCCGCCGGCATGGATGGTTACGTCACCAAACCGGTGAATCGCAACGCCTTGATGAATTCGATCATCAACGTCATTGATTTCCAAAACGAATGAGACGCTTCCGTCTATTTCCGGTTGCCATCTTGTTTTGCGATTCGCCTGGCAGCCTGTTTGCGCGCTTCCTCCTGCAAGTCAACCGCCTGATCGGTTTCATCAACAATTTCCGCGCCCAACATGGTTTCCAAAATATCTTCCAGGGTGATTAACCCGTCAACCCCGCCGTATTCATCAATCACGATGGCCATGTGCAGCCGCTGTTTTAAAAACTGAATGAGTAACTCCAGGCAATTTTTTGTTTCCGGCACAAGCGTCATTGGCTTGGCGATGGAATGCAATTTCGCGCCGGGTCGGGACTGCATTTCAGCGGCATTGACTTGTTGAGCAAGCACATAGCCAACGATATTCTCGGGATCATTTTCGTAAATTGGGATTCGTGAGAACCCTTTTCCTTTCATTGCCTTTGCCGCTTCGCCAACAGTCATTTCCGCATCCAGCATAAAAATTACCGGCCGCGGCGTCATCACCTCCGGGGCTTTACGATTTTCCAATTCGATAATATTTTTAACAATATTTCCCTCTTCTTTGGAAATTTCTCCCTCTGCTGTTCCCATGTGCACCATGGCCAGAATTTCATCCTCGGTGATCATCACCGGTTTGTGGTATTTTGTAAAAAGGCCGGTAAACTTTTCAGTAATAACAATCAGGGGATAAAGCCCGATTTTCATCACTTGCAACGGAATGACAATAAATCTCCAAATTTTTTGCCATTTTACAACGCCGATTGTTTTGGGAATAATTTCCGAGAAAAAGAGAATGCCCAGTGTAAAAGCAACCGAAAAAGCCGGCACCCAGTTTCCACCGAAGGTTTCCGCGGCGTACATACCTGCAATGGTAGCGCCGGCAGTATTGGCGATTGTGTTCAAAATGAGAATTGCCGCAATCGGTTTGGAAATGTTTTTTTTCATCTCAATCATTCTAACAACAAGCTGATTCTTCGGCGCTCGTTTTCTGAGTGATTCTAACGTGCTCATCCTGGCAGAATAAAGCACGGCTTCATAAAGCGAACAATTCGCGGAAATAAAAATGGTCAAAACTACAACGATGACTAATATTGTCATATATCAACTCCTGCTTAAGCGCTTATTTTAACGATAATTAACCAAATTTTAACAGATCATAAAAAACGACTGAATTTCGTTCTCATATCGCAGAACCTGCCTAACACGACAACGAGACTTAGATGAAACTGTTGAAACGGTTACTAACAAATGCTTTTTTTATGACCACCGGATTTAAACCCGGTGGTCATAAAAAACCCCAAGCCATAATAGCCATTTCAACGGCTGACAATTACGCTCTCTCGTTGTAGTACTAAAGGGTGTAGATTCCATTTTACGTAGTTTATGAAAGTAATATGTCACTCCCGGCGTGCCGGGATTTTGAGACTTCAATAAAGCCATTTGCTATAAATATTGTACCCCCCGGCGTTCCGGAGCCTGCCCCG
>CAYVDX010000679.1:0-2923 GCA_964450485.1 uncultured Calditrichaceae bacterium | reverse complement strand
CCCGACTGAATGAGCTGACGCGCTTCGACGCCGTGATCGGTGTAGTGCCAGGGGCAGGCAATGAGCAGTTGCAGATTTTTTTCATCGGCCAAATCGCAGAGTTCCCGGGCTTCCGCGGCCGTGAAAGTCATGGGTTTTTCCAGCAGCACGTGCTTGCCGGCCAACAGCGCGGCTTTTGCCTGGCGATAGTGCATGTTCGGCGTGGTTGAGATCACCACGGCGTCGATGCCGTCAATCGCCAAAAGCTGCTCAACGGACGTGCAGGCGTTGCCGGCCTGAAAATCCGCGGCAATTTTATCCACTTTTTCCTGCGTGCGGCACTGAACCGCGATCAGCGCCGCTTCGGGGTGTTCGTTAATCGCCGGAATGTGGGCATAAGTCGCCCACCAACCCGCGCCGATCACGCCGACGCCTAATTTTTTGCCTGATTTTTCGGAAGTTCTCATTTTGTCAGAATCTATCGATGTTTGAGTGTTTGAGTGTTTGAGTGTTTGAGTGTTTGAATGGTTGAGTGGTTCAGTAGTTGAGGGCAGGGGTTTTAGGTTTTACAATTGGAACGGTGTTTCGGATTACATTCGTTTTAGAATTGACGTTACCGGTAATATGTGGTTAATTTCAAAAAGATTTGATAAAACCCTTAGCGTTATCAAAAGGAAACGATCATGGCAACCGTCGAAACAATGTATGAACACATTACCCTGGATAAAACCGGAAAACCGATCATTACCGGCACGCGCATGAAGGTTATCAATTTGGCGTTAGACAAAATTGCCCATGGATGGAGCCCGGAAGAGATGCAGTATCAATACCCTTTTTTGAAAATGGGGCAAATATACGCCGCATTGGCATATTTCGCGGATCACGAAGATGAATTTGAAAAAGAAATTGCGGAACAGTTAAAAGAAGTTGATGCGGCCCGCAAAAAGAACCTGGACTCACCGATTCGCAAACGCCTGAAGGCAAAAGGATTGCTTTAAATGCCGGTCAGGTTGTTCATGGATCATCATGCGCCCCGGGCAATTACCGAAGGATTACGGATTCTCGGCGTGGATGTACTTACAGCCGCGGAGGATGGTTCCGACCGTTTAGAAGACCCGCCGTTATTAGACCGCGCCGGAGAATTGGATCGAATTTTATTCACCCGCGATAAAGACCTTTTGATTGAGGCGACAAAAAGACGCCGTTCGGGTCAATTGTTTAATGGTGTGATTTATGCCCACTAACTTCGGGTTACCATTGGAAATTGCATTCGGGATTTGCACTTGATTGCGGAAGCCTGTGAACCGGAAGATTTTATCAACAGGGTAGAGCACCTTCCGCTTTAAAAAGCTCTGATTTATTGAGAATGCGCCATCGCTCCGGAAAACTTTCGCATGCTGACTCCCTAAATGCGGGTTGATGCTATAAGAGTATAAATCAAGAGTGTTGGTAAAACCAATCTAAAAAAGGGCATAAATGCCCTAAAAGCGAATATCTTTGATTTTACAGCCCCACCGTGAACGGCGGGACTAACCATAAAGTGCAAAAACGAAGCGAAAGAACCGTTAGCCCTACCGTTTACGGTAGGGTCACATAGCGGGTTTGAAATGCGCCATTGGCGTAAACAACTCAGGTGGCGAAACCGATCCCAAAACCCACGAAAGAACAAAGACACTTGCATACGAAACACTTGAACGCCAAAAGAAAATCAATTTTTAAAAGCAACCAGCTTCTCGAAATTCAAATCCACGCCAAACCCCGGCTTTTCGGGATCGAGGGTGATTTTTCCATCCACCGGAAGGGGTTCGCCAATGATCGTGTCAAAAATGGGATGCAACTCCTTTCCCTCGCCGGTAGTGAGAAACTCCGCGTACGCCGAATTGGTGTTGGACATGACAAAGTGGTAATTGTAAACCGACGCGCCGTGGGGAATGACCTGCATGTTGGCGGGCTTGGCCATTGCCGCGATGCGCCGAACCGCTGTTAATCCCCCGGCCCACTGGAGTTCCGGCTGGATGATGTCCGTCGCGCCGTTTTTGATGATATCGAAAAACGCCTTGTAATGATACTCCAGGTTGCCGGTCGCTAATTGAATTGGGGCGATGCGTTCGCGCACGTAGCGGTTTTCTTCGGTTGCCCAGCCGTTTTGCAGAGGATCTTCAAACCATTTCACATCGTAATCGCGGAGGCGTTCCGCCATGCGCACGGTAAATTCGATATCCCAGGACAGGTAACAATCGATCATAATTTCCATGTCATCGCCGAGGGTTTTGCGCAGCGTTTTGATGAGCTTTTCCATCTTGCGCAAACCGTCGCGCCCGCTTTCCACGCCCCACGGCGCGGCCACTTTTACCCCCAAAAAGCCGCGATCTTTCCAGCAGTCGGCGTAATCGGGATGGATGGTGACATAGCAGGGAATGCTTTCCTTGGTCTGACCGCCCAACAGCTTGTAAACCGGCAGGTTGAGCGATTTTGCCATCAAATCCCAAAGCGCGAGATCGACGCCGGCCGTGGCCATGCTGGTGATCCCGCCAAGCCCGTAAGGCATTGTGGAGCGGCTCATCCGGTCCCAGATCATTTCGATATTAAACGGGTCTTGCCCGATGAGGAAACGCTTGAAATGCTGTTCAATGACCGCGCAGGCAAACTCGCCGCCGCCGTAATTGACGCAATGCCCGACGATCCCCTCGTCGGTTTCAATTTCAATGGCATAAGGATCCTGTCCCGGCCCCATCCACAATGAGCGAATTCGTGAATATTTGGGATAAACGGACATTGGATTGGAAATCAGGGTTTGGGCCTGCCAGCCGCCGCCCCAGTATTGCGATTCTCCCTTGGCGGCGCCCCGCGCTCCGGTATCGCCGCTGGAGATTAGGTAAAGCCGGACATCTGTGATTTTCATGGTTATCTCTCGCTAATGTTTTGTGGGTTGATCGTTAATTTT
>CAYVDX010000678.1:0-2928 GCA_964450485.1 uncultured Calditrichaceae bacterium | reverse complement strand
CCTATTTGGTGACGCGCACAAATATTTTCAAAGCCGCCGAAGCCGGTGCGCCGGTGTCAAATATGTTCAGCGCGTACGGCGGCATTCGCTGGCGCAGCGGGATGAGCCGCATGTTTCAATACGAGCGAACCCAAAGCCGGATCGGCGGCTCGATCTGGGAATATCCGCTGCGATATATTGAAAATTCCCCGATCTTTTGGGCGGATCGCATCGAAACGCCATTACTGATCATGCACAATGATCACGACGGTGCGGTCCCCTGGTACCAGGGCATTGAACTGTTTGCCGCGCTGCGCCGTTTAGGCAAGCCTGTCTGGCTGATCAATTACAATGGCGAGCCGCATTGGCCGACCAAATATCGCAAAAAACGCGATTGGCAAATCCGCTTGCAGCAATATTTTGACCATTTTTTAAAAGGCGCGCCGGCCCCGGAGTGGCTGGAAAAAGGCGTTCCGGCAATTAAAAAAGGGAAGACGTTAGGGTTAGAGCCGCTAATCTCAGAATAAAGGAGGATGAAATGGCAGAAGAAACCATTTTTAGTAAAATCATTCGCAGGGAAATTCCGGCGGACATCGTTTACCAGGACGATTTGGTGACCGCTTTCCGGGATATTAAACCGTTGGCGCCGACGCATATTTTGATCGTGCCAAATCACTTGATTCCGACGGCAAACGATGTTACATCGGAAGATGAAGCAGCGTTGGGACGGCTGTTCACTGTCGCTGCAAAAATTGCAAGAGATGCGGGAATCGCGGAAGACGGTTATCGGCTGATCATCAATTGCAACAAACATGGCGGGCAGGAAGTCTTTCATCTGCACATGCACCTGCTCGGCGGCCGGCCGTTGGGACCGATGTTGTCGCGTTAGTTGGCTGCGCGGTCATTTGCGCATCGCGCGGCAATTAGCTTTGCCGACAATGGCGTTCCGTCTTTCAAATGCGTTTCGCGCGCATCGCGTTCAAATTTCAATTTCAATTTCAATTTCAATTTCAATTTCAATTTCAATTTCAATTTCAATTTTCAATTTTCATGAAATTTTTAACGGATTTGTGTCATCTCGATGGAAAAAAAGTGCTGTTGGCCAGCCAATCGCCGCGGCGGATTGAGATGCTGCGGGATATTGGACTTTCGTTTGACGCCGTAGCCGCGGATGTGGATGAAAACCCGGAATCATTCAGCGATCCAGCGGATTTTGCCGAACAAAATGCCCGGGAAAAAGCGCGATGGGTGTGGGATCGTCATGACGCTGATTTAGTGATTGCGGCGGATACCATCGTCGTAAAAGACGGGGAGATTTTTGGCAAACCGGCAGACATGGCTGATGCTCACCGGATGCTGCGGGCGCTAAGTGGTGCAACTCACGAAGTCATCAGCGGGGTTTGCCTGCGCACGGCAGCACACGAGATTATCGATCACGAAATCACTAAAGTGACATTTTATCCGCTTTCAAATTCTGAAATACGGTCATATATCGCCACAGGCGAAACGGCGGACAAAGCAGGCGCTTATGCCATCCAGGGTTTTGCCGGGGTGTTTGTCAAAGGCATTTCAGGGAGTTATTCAAATGTTATGGGTTTTCCGCTGGCAAAATTTTACCAGGATTTAAGAAGGTTATCGGATATACGAGCATAATTTTTTTCATGCAATGTAACAGCTTTTTAATAAAACAACTTCGATCCAATGTCAGCAATGTGATGTTGCCGCTGCATCGCCGCCGATTTTGCTTTGCAATATTTGTTTGACGCCCGCCATATCCAAAAAATAGGCCGCCAACCGTTCACTTTCCCCGGGAGGGCAGATCACCTTTACCTGCGGCCCGGCATCAATGGTAACATAAGCAGGCGTTCCCCGTTTGCGCAGTCGGCGCACTTCCGCTATCAGATGGACGGTGGTATCATTCCAGTAAATCAAGGCAGGATTGGCGGACATGGCCAGTCCGTGCATTTTAAAGCAACTGAACTCGGCGATTTCTCCCAGTTTTTCAAAATCCCGCCGGGCGATGGCGTCGCGCATTTCCGCAAGATCATTTACAGAGGATTCGACCCACGCCGGGAAATACGGCGAGGTTTTCGCGGTCAGGTTCATCCCTTCGGTGGAGCCGATGGACTTTTCCGCTTCGGATGTGACTAAAATGAGCATCTCCAGCGGCCAATATTGCGCATCAAAAAGCTGCTCTGCCACGGCGTCGCTACCATCCGGTTTATCGCCGCGGTGCATTTCCACAAACCCGCCGAAAATGGAGCGGGCCGCCGAACCGGAGCCTGTCCGGGCAACGCGGGAAAGCGCGGCGGGGGAGAGCTTTAAATTCAGCGCGCGGTCAGCGGCAACCGCCAGCGCGGCAAACCCGGACGCCGATGAGGCTAATCCCGCGCCGGTGGGGAAGTTGTTTTCGCTGGTAATTTCCGCGAATGTTTGCACGCCGGCCATTTCACGAAATCGGTCGAGAAATTTTCCGGCCCGGCGCGTCTGTTTTTCACCGGCCGGTAAGCTGTTCAAAATGAACCGGTCAACGGTAAATTCATCATTAAATTCAAGCGAGGTGGTCGTCGTGAGCGCACCAAGGGTCATGGAAATCGATCCGACGGCCGGTAAATTTAAGGCCGGATTGCGCTTGCCCCAGTATTTTACCAGGGCGATGTTTGCATGGGCTTTCGCGGTTGTTTTCATACTGGATACCGGATGCGTTTTCGATCGTGAATGTTTTTTTTATTACGATTCAGCGATTGCTATCCTGGGTGTTTACACTACGGCTTTTCCTGAAATCACAGCGTAAAAACCTTGAAGGTTTATTTACAATTGTTAAACATTCCATGTTTTTTTGCATTGTAGTTGTGTAGCAAGCCTTATGAAAGCCGTTGAAACGGCTGCAAAATATTCAGTTCTCTTATTAACACCGTCCCGGTAGCCGGGACGGTGTCAATGAGAAAA
>CAYVDX010000677.1:0-2931 GCA_964450485.1 uncultured Calditrichaceae bacterium | reverse complement strand
CCCCATTCGTTTGTCCAGCGGGTTTTTTGGGGAATGACGGATCGCGTGCTTTCGGTTTCCGATGTGCTGGGCAAGCAGCTTTCCGCCGCAACGGGGTTTAATAATGAAAAGATCAGCGTGATTTTGAATGGCGTGGATTCGCAAAAATTTTTCCCTGACGCGGCGTTGCGGGCGGAATTTCGCCGGCGATTTCACTTTCGGGATGACGATTTTATCGTCGGCACGGTGGGACGCTACAACCCGGTGAAGAATTTTCCGATGATGGTTCGCGGGATCGCGCCGCTAATTCAGACCGGCGAAATTGTTGAATTCGCGCATGTCGGCGGCGGATGGCAGGCGGAAAAAGACGGCGCCGCGTTGAAAAATCTTGCCGCGGAGCTTGACGTCGGCGCGCAGGTGCATTTGCTGGGTTATCAATCGGAAGTGAATATGATTTACAACGGCTTTGATGTGTTCACCCTGACCTCGTTCAGCGAAGGCTGTTCAAATGTGATTCAGGAAGCAATGTTTGCCGGAAAACCGGTAATCGCCACAAACGTGGGCGGAAACCCGGAACTGGTTCAGGACGGCGTGACCGGGTTTTTGGTGGAAAGCAATGATCACCAACAGTGGGCGGAAGCGCTGGGCAAGCTGAAACGCGATCCGGCATTGTTAAAACGCATGGGTGAAAATGCCCGCGAGTATGCACTAACAAATTTTTCGTTGCAAAAAATGGTTGAATCTTATGAACAGGTTTATCTCGACGTTTATCACAAAAAATAATGCTCGTCCCATGCGGAACGTGGAACGTGGAACGAGGAACTTAAAAAAAATCTTTGTTAGTGAACCGTTCCATTTTTGTGCCCTAAAACAAACGGTTGAATCGCTACAAATTGCGCTTAAAAAGGGAGTTTTTGAATGAAAAAAATTATGAATGTGGTCGGTGCGCGGCCGAATTTTATGAAAATTGGTCCGATCCAACGGGAAATGAATCGACGAAGCAGCGAGTTTCAACCGGTGCTGGTGCACACCGGCCAGCATTATGATGAAAAAATGAGCAAGCTGTTTTTCGATGATTTGCAGTTGCCCAAACCGGATGTTTACCTCGGGGTCGGTTCCGGCACGCACGCCGAACAAACCGCTAAAATCATGATCGATTTTGAAAAAGTGTGCCGGGAACACAAGCCGGACATGGTATTGGTCGTCGGCGATGTGAATTCCACGGTGGCGTGCAGTCTGGTCGCCGCCAAATTGTGGATTCCGGTGGTGCATGTGGAAGCCGGTTTACGCAGTTTTGATCGCAAAATGCCCGAGGAAATCAATCGCCTGGTTACGGACGCGCTGGCGGATTACCTGTTTATCACCGAAAAGGCCGGGATCGAAAACCTGAAAAACGAAGGCGTTGACGATGCAAAAGTGCATTTTGTGGGCAACGTGATGATCGATTCGCTGGCATTTTTTCTGGAAAAAGCGCGGGAATCCGATATTCTCAAAAAGCTGGAGCTCCGCGAGAAAAATTACGCGTTGGTCACGCTGCACCGTCCATCAAATGTGGATGATCCGGAGAATTTTTTGAAAATTTTAAGCGCGTTTGAGCAGATCGAAAAAGAAATTCCCATTGTTTTCCCGATTCATCCGCGCACCCGCAAAAACATTGAACGATTTGGATTGGAAGATCGCGTCAAGGCGTTGAAAAATTTGAAATTACTGCCGCCCATCGGTTACCTGGATTTTATGAATCTGACCCAAAATTGCAAATTCGTGATGACCGATTCCGGGGGCATTCAGGAGGAAACCACTTACCTGGGCATTCCCTGCATGACCCTGCGGGAAAACACCGAGCGCCCCATCACGATTGAAGTGGGAACCAATGAACTGGTCGGGCCAAACACCGAACAAATTTTAAATTACGCCCAAAAAATGCTCTCCGGCCAGTGGAAAAAAGGCGCCGTCCCGGAGTTGTGGGACGGGCATGCGGCCGAGCGGATTGTCGAAGTGCTGGCGGGGGCGTGAAGCGTGATTCGTGATTCGTGATTTTTTATCACTCATCACTCATCACTCATCACTCATCACTTATCACGCCTCACGTTTCACGGGGCAACAAAAACCTGAATCAACCATGAGTATCGCAAAATACGCAGCCAAGCTCAAAAAAATGTCGCCGGATGAAATTCTCTTCCGGGTAAAGCAGCAGGCCCGCAATCGCGTGGAAACGCTGCGCTGGAAAATGAGCGGCGGGAATGGATCGACGCAAACATTGTTTGTGCCCGCGGCGATTGCCAATTGGGACGCGCAAAAATATCCCTTTCCCGCCCCCGATGTGCGGTTTTTTGGGTTGACGGAATCGCCGGAGGTGTTGCAAACCGCGTTTAACAATTATTTCAGCGAAAAAACGCCGGCGATCATTCAGCAGGCGGATGCGCTGTTGCAGCATCGTTTCCATTTCCTGGGACTCAATGTGCAACTGCCCGATCCGATTCCGTGGAACCAAAATCCGCGGACCGGCGCGAATTATCCGCTGCAACATTTTTCGCGGATGGATACCTTCAACACCGAAAAATACGGCGACGTGAAATACGTCTGGGAATTGAATCGTTGCCAATTTTTTATCGAAGTCGCCAAAGCGTATTTGCTGACCGGTGATGAAAAATATGCTGAAAAAATTTGGCAATGGCTGGAAAGCTGGTTCGCGCAGGTTCCGCATAAATTGGGCGTCAATCACACTTCGGTGCTGGAGCACGCGGTGCGTATTTTTTCGTGGATTTGGGCGTATTATTTTACTAAAAATTCACACGTCTGGAACAACGAACGCCGTGCGGAATTAGCGAAGCAACTGCTGCTGCAGGGCGAAATTATTCAAGAAAATTTGTCCCATTTTTACAGCCCATATAATCATTTGATCGGCGAGTTGTCCGCGTTAGAATTTTTGGGAACGGTTTACAGCGATTCGCC
>CAYVDX010000676.1:0-2932 GCA_964450485.1 uncultured Calditrichaceae bacterium | reverse complement strand
CGATACCCTGTTGGGCAGACAGCTCAAAATAAAAAAGAAAGACCCGATTTTTAACCAATATGCCGTCCATGCCTGGTTTGAAAACGTCGATAAAGGCGCGGGCATCTCTCAGGAATTCATTCACATCTATTTTTTACCCGTGGAAAGAGGATGGGTTTGGCAAATACCGATTACCGATACAGTCACCTCCATTGGCGTTGTGGTCGATAAAGCGGTTTTTAAACAATCCAAATTAGACATCGAACAGTATTTTGATCATCATATCAACAGCAACCCCGATCTGGCAAATGCGATGAAAGAAGCCCGCCGTGTAAATGCGTTTAAAACCGAAGGCGACTATAGCTACAGCATGAAAAAATTTGTCGGCAATGGTTTTATGTTAGTCGGCGATGCGGCGCGTTTTGTCGATCCGATTTTTTCATCTGGTATCAGCGTGGCGCTTTACAGCG
Source organism: uncultured Calditrichaceae bacterium (assembly GCA_964450485.1). Lineage (GTDB taxonomy): Bacteria > Calditrichota > Calditrichia > RBG-13-44-9 > J075 > JACKAQ01. The sequence continues at coordinate 2,483 of CAYVDX010000676.1, read as the reverse complement.
CAAAATTTGCCAGCGAACAAATCCGTGAATGCTTAAAAAACGGCGATCTGAGCGAAAAAGCATTGCTGCCTTATGAGGAAAAATTGCGTTCCGGTGTGGAAATATGGTATGAATTTATTCGTTTATATTACAAGCTATTGCATCTTTTCACCTATTTCATTCAAAAGGAAGAACATCGTTTAGAGGTGTTGCAACTTCTTCAGGGCGACGTTTACAACCGAAAAGAAGCGCCGGTTTTACAAGCGATGCGGGATTTTATTGAAAAAATCGAAAAGACAGATAACCACATATTTAAAAACCACTTAACTAACATTTCAATTGATTAAAACAATTCAATTAATTTATAGATTGGTAGCATCTTATGAATTCAGATTCTCATTTTGATATTGGCATTATCGGAGGTGGACCGGCAGGGGCGAGCCTGGCGGCATACCTGGCAAAAGCCGGGGTAAATTGCGTTGTTTTTGAACGTGAACTTTTTCCACGCCCACATGTCGGTGAGTCTTTAGTCCCTTCATCTACCCGGGTGTTTAAAGACCTCGATTTTCTGGAAACAATGGAAGAAAATAATTTTGTCCATAAATATGGTGCTGTTTGGACATCTGCATCAAAAGCAAAAGCTTATCAGCACGAATGGGAAGGACTTGAAGCCGATTGTCAGGCAAACATTCGGTTTGAGGAACGCGAACAAGAAGGCGTTGAACAAAATTATACCTATCATGTTGACAGGGCAAAGTTTGATTTGTTATTGCTTCAACACGCACAAAAACTCGGCGCTTCCATCTATGAAGGCGTCACGGTTAATGATGTTGAGCTTTCGACGAATGATTTCCAAAAAATCAAATTCTCACTCGGTAAAAAGAAGATCGATTTAAAGGTACGATTGATCGTGGATGCAAGCGGACGCAGGACTTTTTTAGGTAATCGATTAAAATTAAAAATCAGTGATCCGGTGTTTGACCAATATAGCATTCATACGTGGTTCGATGGATACAAACGCGCGGAAACAAATCTTGAGGATTATATTTTTATCCACTTCCTGCCAATTACCAATAGCTGGATTTGGCAAATACCGATTAGCGATACAGTTACAAGCATTGGCCTCGTTACCCAAAAGAAGAATTTTTCAAAGGCAAAAACGGATAGGGAAAAATTCTTTTGGGACAGCATTAAAAGCAGGCCGGAAATCTTTGAAAACCTGAAAAACGCGCGGCAAATGTTTCCCTTGAAATCCGAAGGCGATTACAGCTACGCCATGAAGCAAATTTGCGGTGACGGCTTTATCATGATCGGCGATGCGGCGCGTTTTGTCGATCCGATTTTTTCCACCGGCGTCAGTATTGCCCTGAATAGCGCCCGGTTCGCCAGTAAAGACATTCTTTCAGGATTAGAAACAGGCGCATTTCCGCGCAAAAGTTTCAGCAATTATGAGCAGACCATCAAACGCGGTACAAAGAATTGGTATGAATTTATCTCACTTTATTATCGCCTGAATTTTTTGTTTACAGCCTTTATTAATGATCCGCGTTATCGTCTCGACATGTTGAAACTGCTCCAGGGCGATGTCTATGACGAAGACTCGCCGCCGGTGCTGACAAGAATGCGAGAAATTGTCAGCACCGTCGAAAACAATAAAAATCATGCCTGGCATCAATACCTGGGAGATTTAACGGCAGACGCGTTTAAACCTTCATTCTAAATAAAATACTAAAGGAGTCGGATATGGATCACTTAGCCGTACAAAAACAAATTGAGAACTACCTGCTTAAAGAATTTGCATTTGACCGAAATGAAATCGGCCCGGAAGAAGACCTGCTGAACCAGGGCATCCTGGATTCCATCGGAATTTTGCAGCTCGCCTCTTTCCTTGAAACAACATTTAACATTGAAGTTGATGATAACGACATCGTCATTGAACATTTCCGATGCCTGAACACGCTTGCGGAGTTGGTATCGCAAAAAAGTAAAAAAAACGGCATACCGTCATAGGGAAGCTAAAAAGGGCCTTCTCTGAAATCGAATGAATTTCGATTTCAGATGCTTTGATGTTTTAGCAGGCGGATAAAACCAACCAATGAATTAAGAGAGAAAAAGAGATGAAAATACCTGAAAAATGTGATATCGTTGTCATTGGCGGCGGACCCGCCGGCAGTACTGTTGGAACGATTTTAAGTCAAAAAGGATATGATGTCGTTCTTTTTGATAAAGCAAAACACCCGCGTTATTCGGTTGGGGAAAGCCTGATTCCCCATTTTTGGAAATATTGCGAAATTACCGGCGTGGATAAAAAGATCGATGCGGAAGGGTTTATTGAAAAATCCGGCGGCACCGTGGTTTGGAACGACGTTATTCGCCAAATGCAATTTAAGGATTTTGGTTACCCACGTCCGGCATTACACGTCGAACGGGATCGCTTTGATCACATTCTTTTAGAACATGCCAAAGAACAAGGGGTAAAGGTTTTTGAAGAAGTCTCGGTATTA
>CAYVDX010000675.1:0-2933 GCA_964450485.1 uncultured Calditrichaceae bacterium | reverse complement strand
CATGTTCGCGAGATCGCCGCGCAGCTTTCCGTTGCGATATGCGCCTTGCAAAAGCACTTTTGCGCGAAGCGAAATGACCGGCGCAATCGTCAGGGTGAGCGGAATTTCCACGGCGGGGTTTTCGGGGTCATTGCTGAAAAGGGTCAACACGGCGGTGTGATCGCCGGCAGGCAATTCACCGCTGTCAACATCCAACCGCGCGATCCGCGATTCGCCCGGGGCGAGATTTCCGGCCGGCGGCACAAAGGAAAGCCAGGCATATTTGTCACCGGGAAAAATGCGCAGCGACAGGCTGTCGTGCAAAAAAGCGCGGTTAAAAACAATCGGCAATCCCATGCTTCCATCCGGGCTTTCGACGCCGACGGCGCCGGTATTTACGTCGCCGCTCAACTCCAGGTACTGAAAGCGAATCTCGCCGGTGTGATAGAGAATGATTTGGAAAGTAAAATTTCCCCGGTTGGCATACGCGGGAATTTTTGTGAATTGCACGATCAAACGCCGGTTTTCCGCATCGTCAAAGTAGTAAATCGCGCCGCCGAGGGTTGGGTTTAAATCGCGCCAAAGTCCTGCAATCACGCCGTTTGGCGAATTGGCGTCCGGCAGCATTTGATGACGATATTCGTCCGCGTTAAAATCAAAACTCAAAAAACCGTTGGAAGAGATGTTTACGGCGGTAAAATTTTTTCCATAAAATGGGAAAATGAACGGCAGGGGAATGCGCGCAAAATCATCATCTTTTAATGACAACGACTGTCCGGTAGTTGAAATATTCTGCCACGCGAACGACACATTTTCGGAATCGCTGCCTTGCCAGTGATATCCGAAGCCATCGGAACCGCCGGACGCAGTGATTGCCGCAAAACCGGCGCGAGGATCGATGGCGCCTTTTTGCAGCGCGCCCTTGTTGCGCGGATTTTCAGTGATTGTCTTTTGTGGATTTCTGATAATCAGATTGGCAGGATTTGTCGATGGAGCGACCGCCGCGCCGGGCCACAGGTTCCAATCCAGATTCGCTGCGCCATCGTTGCCAGTGTTGGCGATAGTGAGCGACATCTGCCCGATTTCGCCTGAAGACAATTGAATCGACGCATCCGGTGGTTGAACTGAAATTCTTGCCGGGAGGCAAAAAAAGTCAATTTCCGCGCTGATTTGATCGCCGCTGCCGTGAATTTTTCGTATGGCCACATCGGAAACGCCGCCCAGGTAAGTATCGCTGTTGGGAACGCTGGCGCAGCTAAAATCGCCGCTTTGGAACGGATCGCCATGGTCGCCGCGATTGTTGTGATGCTCCAAATCCCACGCGCCGTCCGCCTGCACCAACGCGACCTGGTAATGCTGCCGGGGATCCAGCCCGGGATACCATTCCCGCCGGTTGCTACTCATGCGATTGTCCACATGCCAGATCAGCAAGCCGCTGCCGGGCAAGTCCCGGTCAAACCCTGCGGCCTGGCGATTTTCCAGCAAAAAATATTCATCTCCGCCGGCGTCAATGGGAATTTTCAGGGCTTCCGGCTGCAATTCCACGCTGGAAAGCTGCTTTTGGAAAACGACATTTGCGCCCGCGTTACCCAGGCTGTCATCCGGCGACATGATTTCAGGAATGATCCAGCCCAACTGCGCCTTGCACCAGGCGCTCATGTGCGCCGGCGAATCCGGTGAATTCCAGTTCCCCGACGCCATCAGACACCAGTTGCCAATGCCTTCTGAGGATTGATCGAGATCATACAAATCCGGCAGGCCAAAGGCGTGACCGAATTCGTGACAAAAAATGCCTTTTTCGATCATGTTCGTGCCGCCGCAGTCCACGCCGGGCTGGATGACATAATCCTGCACTTGAATAAACCCGCCGTTTGCCGCGGGATCATCGGTTTGATAGCTCGCGCCGTTCCACCATGCGCCGTACGTCCAGCGATGCGACCAGATGTTGCCATTGCCGCACTCGCCGCCGCTTTCCGGATGCACAAACGCCGCGAAATCCACGAAACCGTCATCATCGCCGGAGTTGGGCAGGCCGTCCGGGCCGTCGTTGTCGTATTGCCCGAAGTCAATCGCCGGGTCGTTAGCGTCCAAAACTTCCTTCAGAAATTGGCCGATGCGCGCATCGCTACCCAGACCATTGCTGCGACCTTCGTAAAAAGTATCCGCGTGAGACACGGCAACCCACTCGGAGACATTGCCGGTGAGCGTCATATTTCCGTAAGAAATTTCCCGGTAATAATCCGTGAGCGTGCCGGTCGGCCAGGGACCGTCGAACAATTCCCGTTGCAGCCGCGTCGCCGGAAATGGCGCAACTGCGTGATTTGCAAATCTCCCCAACAACACCGGCACGCGCTTGACCCCGCTGACGCGAATTTGTCCCGCCGGTTTGTTGAGCGGATGATTATGCGCATTTTTCAAATATGCTTTCCGGCGAACCCGGATTTTTTGCGTTTCCGCTATCCAGGCCCGCTTGAACTGAAATGCAGCAGGGTTTTCCCGCACGATTTGAAAATAAACTGCGGGAATTGCAACTCCGGGCGCGGGAGGAGCTAATTGCGCCGTCGCAATGCCGGTCAGGAATGCAAAAAAAATGAAAGCGATGTTTGTTTGTTTCACTTGCGTTCTGTTATCAAAAGTGTTTTAGAATGATGGTGTTTTCGTGCGAATGTATTTTCGTGTTTAAACGGTTAAGCATATAATTGCAAGGGGTCAATTTCCCACCGGCATTTCATGGCTACAACGGTAACGCCGCAACACCGTAGCACTTCAACACTAAAGCACTTCAACACTAAAGCACTTAAACACTAAAGCACTTCAACACTAAAGCACTTAAACACTAAAGCACTTCAACACCAAAGCACTTCAACACTAAAGCACTTCAACACTAAAGCACTTCAACACTAAAGCACTTCAACACCAAAGCACTTCAACACGCGTTCAATTGTAAATCAATT
>CAYVDX010000674.1:0-2943 GCA_964450485.1 uncultured Calditrichaceae bacterium | reverse complement strand
ATCAATATATTATCGATTTTTTAGCAAACGTGCCGGAAGATCGCCAATTTTTCCTGCGCTATGAAGACCTGGTCAGCGAACCGGAAGGGCATATCCGGGCGATGTGCGAGCGGTTGTCGCTGGAATTTCACCCGGATTTGCTGAATCCCTACAAAAATCTGGATCAAAAAATGGTGGACGGCATTTACGCCGAATCGCGACCCATGGGCGACGAGCGGCTGCTGGAACAGCGTATCATCAATCCAAAACTGGCCGATCGCTGGAAGGGCGTTTTGACGGATAATTTTTTGAGCGATTTGACCTGGAATTTAGCGAGACAATTGGGATATGACTTGCCGGAAGAGCGAAGAGCGAAGAGCGAAGAGCGTGGGGCGCTGAGCGATCAAACTGAGTTGACACATTCAACGCATGCAACACACTTAACAGCTGCAAACGACATCGCCGTCATCGGGATGGCCGGGCGGTTTCCCGGGGCGAAAAATGTCGATGAATTGTGGGAAAATTTGCGCAAGGGCGTGGGCGCAATCCGGCGTTACAGCGCAGATGATTTGCGCTCGGCCGGTGTTGATCCAGCAATTTTGGATGATCCCGATTACGTGCCGTTCGGCGCATCGCTGAGTGAACCGGCGTCTTTTGACGCGGCATTCTTCGGCTATCACGCCCGCGAGGCGGAACTGATGGATCCGCAGCAGCGCATTTTTTTGGAATGCGCCTGGTCCGCCCTGGAAAACGCCGGTTACAATCCGCAGCAGTTTCCCGGAAAAATCGGGGTGTTCGGGGGCGTGGGGCGCAATGCCTATTTTATCGACAACATCGCCGCGCACCCGCGCTTCAAAGACGCGGCCGGCGATTATCACCTGATTTTGGGCAGCGACAAAGATTATTCGGTCACGCGGGTGGCGTACAAGCTCAATTTGCGCGGCCCGGCGTTTAATGTGCAAACGGCTTGCTCCACCTCTGCGGTGGCGATTCATTTGGCTTGTCAAAGCATCCGCGGCGGCGACAGCGACATGGCTATCGCCGGGGGCTGCCGGGTAATGAATCCGCCCAACGGCGGCTATTTTTACGTGGAAGGCGGGCCGCATTCACCGGACGGCTGTTTGCGCGCCTTTGACGCCAACGCCAACGGCATGGTGCGCACCAACGGGGCGGCGTTTGTCGTGCTCAAATCGCTCGACGCCGCGCTGCGCGATGGCGACACGATCCACGCGGTGATCAAAAGCTCGGCGATCAACAACGATGGCGGCGCAAAAATCGGCTTTACCGCGCCCTCGGTGCGGGGGCAGGTGGAAGTGATCACTACGGCGTTGGAACGCGCGGGGATTGACCCGCGAACCATCGAATTTGTGGAAGCGCACGGCACCGGCACGATTTTGGGCGATCCCATCGAAGTCGCCGGTTTGACGCAGGCATATCGCCACTTTACAACCGACAAACATTTTTGCGCATTAGGTTCGGTGAAAACGAACCTCGGGCACCTGGATGCGGGCGCGGGCGTTGCCGGCGTGATCAAGGCAGCGCTTGCGCTAAAGCATCGCAAAATACCCGCAACTTTGAATTTTGAAACGCCCAATCCGCAGATCGACTTTGCCAACAGCCCGTTTTTCGTGAACAGCGAGCTGCGCGATTGGCCAAAACCGACGGATCATCCGCGCCGGGCGGCCGTGAATTCGCTGGGATTGGGCGGCACGAATGCGCACATCATTTTGGAAGAAGCGCCGGAGCGTCCGCCGTCCGGCGACTCGCGGGATTATCAATTGCTGCTGCTATCCGCGAAAAGCGAAGCGGCAGCCGGGCAAGCCGCCGCGAATTTGGCCGAACATCTGGACGCGCATCCGGAAATCAACCTGGCGGACGCGGCGTTCACCCTGCAAACCGGGCGGCAGCATTTTTCCCATCGCCGCGCGCTGGTTTGCCGGGATCGCGCCGAGGCCGTCGCTTTGCTGCGCGGGGAAATGCCGCATCGCAGTCTCCGTCAAACTTGCGAGAGCGCGGCGCATTCCACGGTGTTTATGTTTGCCGGGGGCGGGGCGCAATATCTCAACATGGGGCGGGATTTGTATCGCGACGAGCCGCTGTTCCGGCAGGTTGTGGACGAATGCGCGGAACTGCTGCGCCCGCTGATCGACGCGGATATTCGCGAACGGATCTATCCATTGAATATTAATGAACTTACGGCGAAAAATCTTGAGCAGCCGTCGTTGGCGCTCCCGGCGCTTTTTGCGGTGCAATTTGCCTCGGCAAAGCTGTGGATGTCCTGGGGAATCCGTCCGGCGGCCATGATCGGGCACAGCATGGGCGAATACACCGCGGCGTGCCTGGCCGGCGTTTTTTCGCTAAAAGATGCGCTGGCAATGGTGGTCAAACGCGGCCAGCTTTTTGAAACACTGCCGGAAGGCTCGATGCTCAGCGTGCCGCTGCCGGAAGCCCGATTGCGCGACTTTATGGACGCGCAACTTTCCATTGCCGCGATCAACAAACCGGATTTGTGCGTGGCCTCCGGCCCGTCGCCGGCCATCGAGCAGTTGCAGGCGAAACTGGCCGCGCAAGCGATCGAATCGACGCGCATTCGCATCAACGTGGCCGCGCATTCGCAAATGGTTGAACCGATTTTAGATGAATTCGGCAAATTTCTGCAAACCATCGCGTTTCACCCGCCGGAAATCCCATTAATTTCCAACGTCAGCGGCGATTGGGCGGCGGACACGGAAATCGCGAATTGGGAATATTGGGTCAAGCATTTGCGCCAAACCGTTCGTTTTGCCGACGGCCTGGGAGTTTTGTTAGCGGAAAATGAACGGCTTTTTCTGGAAGTCGGTCCCGGTCAAACATTGGCGGGACTGGCGCGGCAGCATCCCCAAAAATCAGCGGCGCGCGCCATCCTTTCATCGCGGCGCCATCCCAAGGAAACCACGCCGGATTTACAATTTTTGCTGAGGAGCC
>CAYVDX010000673.1:0-2944 GCA_964450485.1 uncultured Calditrichaceae bacterium | reverse complement strand
TCGGCTACGGTCTGAACATCAGCCAGAGCGTTGATCTCAGCCAGGATTTATTCCTGGAAATGTGGGATTACAGGGATTTAGCCAGCCGTCTGGAAAAAACTGGCTTTCCGGATGGGCTGAAAGTGCCATTAGCCTTAAAACGCAAGATCGCCCGGGAGGTACATCTCGGCCATTTTTTGACAGGCTCATTCCGCAAAAGCGGCGATCAACTTACCATTGAGGCGGCAATTTATGAGACAAATCGCGGCAAAAAAATCGCCGCGCAACGCTTTTCCGGCGACAACGTTTTCTCGCTGGTGGATGACATTTCCCTGTTTATCAAAAAAAGCCTGAAAATTCCCAAACAAGCGCTGAAAGACGTCCAGGATTTGCCGGTATCGGAAATATCAACCCATTCGATGACGGCGTTACAAGCGTACATTCGGGGGCTGAATGCCATTGTTTTTAAGAATGACTATCCGGCGGCGCAGCGTCATTTTGAAGCCGCGCTTAACAGCGATCCGACCTTTGGCCAGGCGCTTTATCTGTTAGCGAGTGTTTATCTGAACACCAATGCGGAAAACAAGGCAAAGAAAACCCTGGAAAAAGCCATGCAATATCTCTATAAATTGCCGGAACGCACCCAGTTTTATGTCAAAAGCAGCTACTATTTTATCAACCAGGAAATTGACAAGCAGTTTGCCCTTTATAAAATGTGGGCGGAGCTTTACCCGCTGGATACCTCGCCGCATTTAAAACTTGGGCAAGCGTATTTTCAACGAAATGATTTTGATAAAGCGATTGGCGAGTGGAAAATCGCTGCTGAGATTGACCCGGATAAGTACTATATTTTTCACAACATCGGCACTGCCTGTTTTCGGAATGGCGCATTTGATGAAGCCCTGAACTATTACCGCCGCTACGCTGAAACCTATCCCGGGGAAAAACGCTCGTTTTTGAAATTGGGCGATCTTTATGAAAGCCTCGGGAAGCTTACGGACGCCAGGGAAAATTACGAAAAAGCCCTTTTGCTCGATCCCTACGATATTTCCGCGCAAACTTCGCTGGCGCGTCTGGAGTTGCTGGCCAATCATTTTGAAAATGCGCTGGCGTCGTATCAAAAAGCCCTGGAAAACAGCCGCACGCCCCAGGATAGCAGCACGGCTTACAGCGGACTTCGCTACTATTATTTCTATCGCGGACAGGTGAACCGGGCGTTTGATTATTGGAGGCGAGTAAATGCCATGCGCGGAAAATTTCGCAATCCCCTCAGCCATCTCATTGACGATGGTCTGCTCAATGTGCAGCCTTACGCCGACGCCCAAAAGTACGAGGAAGCGTTTCAAAGTTTTGCCCGGGTGGAAAAACAATTGCCTGCCTCGCTGAAATCCGCGGTTGATTTTGGCAAGTTACAGATTTACCTGGCCATGGAAGACCTGCCCAAAGCAGAAGCCGCGCTTGAGAAGGTGTCCAAGGCGATTGACCTCTATCAGCGAGAGGACTTCCGCCATTACGAACGGCTGGCCCGCGGGCGCATTTATGAATTAAAAGGCGATTATGCGAACGCCATCGAATATTACCGGAAACGCATTGAAGCGGAACCGTGGCGGTCGATCAATGAAACGGCCAATTTGCTGCTCGGACGATGTTACCGGAAAGCGAAAAATTTCGATAAATCGCGGGAATATTTGCAAAAAATTTTAGACATCAATCCCAATTCGCCGCGGGGAAACGCGCAGATGGCTTACCTCGAAAATGACCTGGGAAATCCCGAAAAGGCAAAAGCTTACCTGAAAAAAGCGCTTCGCGTATGGGAAAATGCCGATCCGGTGTACCGGGAAGCGCAAAACGCCCGGCAGCTTTATGCAAAATTACAACTGTCCTGACATATCGAACCTCAGACGAACACCAGAAAAGGGAGAAAGATGAAAAAGTCAAAAATAATCTTGCTGGCAGTTTTAGTTATTCTTGTCGCGATTCAATTTGTACCGGTTGAACGGAGTAATCCGCCGGCGACACAAAAGCTAAAAATGCCCGCCGATGTCGCTAAAATTATGAAACGCGCTTGTTTTGATTGTCATTCCAACGAAACCGTTTGGCCGTGGTACAGTTATATTGCGCCGGTTTCCTGGCTGATCGCCGATGATGTTGAAGAAGGCCGGCATAAGATGAATTTTTCCGAATGGGATCGCTTAAAACCTAAAAAACAACATAAACGCCTGGATGAATGCCTCGAAGAGATTGAAGAAGGCGAAATGCCGTTGCAGCCGTACCTGATTTTGCATTCGAGCGCAAAAGTCAGTGAAACAGATTTGGCGGTGATCAAAAATTGGGTGAACGCAACGCTCAATCATTCTCAGGAAATGAGCGGCGATTAGGCAACAAAAAAATTCTCATTAACACGAGGTTTCAACCCGGCGGGTATCAAGGAACATTCCCATGAAATGGTTCAAATGGATTGCCACGGCGATTTTTGCCTTGGCAGCGATCAGCTTTGTTGCGCTGTTGGTGATGAGCAATTTCGCCGAAGGCAAGGTTCGCGGTGAGGTCAGCGTTACCATCGCGAAACCGGCGGCGGCGGTGTTTCCCTGGCTGGTCACACCGGAGAAACTCGCGCAATGGCTGGAGGGATTTCAGGAAAGCATCCCGCTCAACGGCGACAGTTTGCGCGTGGGCGCGCGTTCAAAAGAAATCATCGTCAGCCGGGATGAACGCTTTGAAATGGAGATGGAAATCACCGAGCTGGAGCTAAACCGGCTGCTGAGCTATCACATTTCCCACGAGACATTCGAGCAGGACGGACGCTATTTTTTAGCCGAGGCAAATGGACAAACAACCGTGCGGTTCACCTCGGTTTCGCAATTCAAGCCGTTTTTGTTCCGGCTGCTTTCCCCGCTGATTGCGCTTTCGGCGCAGGCGCGGCAGGAGGATAATTTTGCCATGCTGAAAAAGCTTTTGGAAAATT
>CAYVDX010000672.1:0-2958 GCA_964450485.1 uncultured Calditrichaceae bacterium | reverse complement strand
GCTGTTTGACCCGCCGGGGCGGGAACGGCGACGCGCGGCGACGCGAAATCGCCATGCTTGCGTAAAGGTGGTGCACTCACTGAATCCGAATGCGAATCGTCCCCCGCCGCGATGTATTCAAACGGCTGCGTTGAGAATTCAATCGTCGTCGGTTGCGCATTTCCCTTCGCGTCATTGACAATAATTTGCCCGGTTTTTTGATTGTTCACCGGCGTAGCGTTTTTCACCGGACGATAAGCCGTCACCCGCTGGCCCGTCCGCGCGGGCGTTAAACTATCGCCTTGCGGCGAGATGCTTTCGCCAAGCCCGGTGTGAATCGGAGCGGGCGTTTTGCCGTCAACGCGCTGATTATTTTGAAAAAAACGCCCCTGGCTGCGCGAAACGGCTGCGCGACCCGACGCCCTCACAACACCCGTTTGCGGGCGAGACCGCGGCAGAATCCCTGTCGCAACATTACGCGAAGGCAACGCCGAACCCGCACGCGAGACCCGCGAAACCGAATTTTCTGAAATTTTTTGCGGTATCTCCACAATTTCCGGTGTTACCCGGACATCCCGCAAGCCGCGCAAGTTCGTCGCGTAAAGCGCTTCACCACGGCTGAAATGCGAGGCAACAGGCGGCGCGGCGATTTGCGATTCAACAATATTTACCAATTTTGAGCTAACCACGGCGCGGCTCGATGGATTTACAGTTCGTTTTAAACCGGGCACGCTGTTCGGATTATCCGGTTGCACGCCATTGCCCGCCAACCGCGTTTTTGGTTGAGACGCCTCCGTAATAGAAGGCGTAATTTCCGGCCGCGGGGCGGCATTCAAAGGCGCATTCGCGGCGCCGTTCAAAACTTTGCGAACAGCCTGATTTACACGTCCTGACAAATCAGCAAGATTATCCACGCGCTTTACCTGCACATCGGCGATGGGTTCTACGGGAATTTCTTCGGCGACTTGCCCGGAATTGCCCGAAACCGGCCGGCGAATGTTTCTCGCGGAAGCCAGAATTTCCGGCGCAACCGGCGCAGCCTCAAAAAGCCCGCTCGCAAAAGAAATCCCTTTTGGGGAACGACTTTCCGCTAACGGCGCGCTGCCCCCGGACGGCGCGGCCTCGTTTTTACCCGCGACATCCTGAGTGAGTTGAGTGGCGCCTTCATCATTTAAAACATGATTTACCGGCAATGGCGACGCATCGCCCGATTGTGTGGATTTCGCCTCACTTGCCAGGCCCGTCCGCCATTCGAGGCCCGGCAAGGACGCCGCGACATCCGTTTGCGTCCGTTGCCCCGTCACGCCGGTTTGATTTTCCGCGCCAACGCCCGCTAAATAATTCAACGGCGCGCCGCCGAATTGCGGCGATATTGCCGCCGCTTGGGTCGCGCCCCGCCCGGGGTGACGAACGGAAGCGTTTTGCAAAAGCGTTCCGGGCGTTACTTCAGCGAATGACGGCTGTTGATTCGTAACATTAGACGGTGCAACCGTGGTCGCAACATTTTGATTGTTCGGGGAAACCGACGGCAATGGTGTTAATGTTTCGGCATCCACAATATTCGCGGAAACTGTTTGCACCGGCAATTCCATATCGCCATTCGCGATTGTGGGTGGATCAATCGGTAATTGCCCCGGCAATGCCGGCGCAACGATTGAGGGGCCGCCCGTGTCCGTCCGCGAAAAAGCGAATGTCCCGGTAGCCGGCAAACCGGTGTTTTGCAAAGGCAATGCTTCTTCCTCCGCGGACAGCTTTCGCGTTTTGACGGGACGGACAGAACCAATGACGTTTTCGGCAACCCCCATTTGTAACTGTGGTGCATTTACCGCTGCAACCCGTGAGTAGTTTCCCCGGTTAGGAACTGTCGCGGTTTTATCATTTAATAAATGAATCTCCGGCGATGCAAGCAACTGTTTTGCATCGCCCGCGGGCAAATCGCCATGTTGCCCGTCCCGCCCGACGGTCAGGCTGCTTGCGGTTGAAAATGTTTTCAGGAAATCCGATGCGCTGCCAATGATTTTGGGCAGCACGGATGCCACCGGATGCGTATCAACGGCAATGGTTTCCGCAATATCCGGGTCCGCTAAAAACGCCTGAAAGTTCGCGAAAAAAGCAGAACCATTTTGCGGATTATTCGCTAATGGCAAATTGTCGCCGGGATTAACAAATCCTGATAGAGAGGAAAATAATTGTCGAAAGTTTGTCAAATTCGTGAACATCCGGTTCACCATTTTTAATTGTTCGTCCAGAACTTTATATTTCTTGTATCACTATTTTCGAACCGCGGCTCGAAAACTTAAAAGGAAATTTTTATTTTTTTCTCTCGTTCCAGTCGCTCTGCGCTGGAACGTTTATTGAGAGGCTCTGCCTCCACTCATAAATTTTACGAGCGGCAGAGCCTCCGAAGAGCGATCCAGCGCAGAGCACTGGAACGAGATGTGAGAAAGCCAAAAGTCTCCTCACAATTTTGTCATCAACTGACTTAACTCAACCGCTTTAAACGGCTCCATTGCGGCCATCACCTTTGCCGCCTGTCGTTTTTTCATCTTTGAAATTACGCTGATTGCAACATCATTTTTCAGATTTGAGATAATCATTGCCGCTTCTTGCGGCGGCATATTTTCATAAATTTCCGCCATTTCCTTGGTCATTTTCTCAAACCGCTTGCTGTGCTGCTTTTTTACCAAATGCTCCGTTTGTTTTTTTTCCTCGCTCAATTGTGCATTTGCCTGCGAAACCTGGGCAAGCGTGCTCTTCAGGCTGTCCAGTTCATGCAATTGCCGATTCTGTTCCTGAGCGGCGGCGTCCTTTTTTCTCTGCGCTTCCGCAAGCGCGGCCGCCTTTGCCTTCGCCACACTGTCTGCTATCGCGGTGCTGTCAGCCGCCGTCAGTTTCACGGGTTTTGGCTGCGTATAAGCCACGAGGACAGTCATAATTGTTAAAATGACCGCAAATGCACCGCCGTAAAAGATCGCTTGT
>CAYVDX010000671.1:0-2962 GCA_964450485.1 uncultured Calditrichaceae bacterium | reverse complement strand
ATTGATGCGTTGGGTCCATTTTCGCTGAGGCGTGTCATATTTTACCTCGGCGATATCGCCGACAGTCAGCCCAAGTTTGTTCACCGGGAGATTTTGAATATCTTCCAATGTTTTGAAGCGCGCCAGTGATCGCACGATAAATTTTTTATTGCCTTCATAAACCCAGCCGGATGACATGGCGAAATTGTCCGAGCGCAATTCGTTGATCACTTCGAACATGTTTAAGCGGTGCGCCTTTACTTTTTCCTGATCAATCAAAATTTGAATGCTTTTTTCATCCGCTCCGTTGATCTCGATGTTTGCCACGCCGTCAATGCGTTCGATGGGCTGTTTGAGAAATTTATCCACGATGTAGTACGGGTCTTCAACCGCATGAGGAAATGAAATGGAGAGAAACACGATAGGCTCGTCATTTCTGCCAAAGCGCCGCAGGTAGTAGCGGTCGATGTCATCGGGCAAGATGGCCCGGGCGCGTTCCATGCGGTCGCGGAGTTGATCGTAGGCGACGTCGATATTGGCGTTCGAGCCGAATTCCAGCCAGGTCCAGCAGCCGCTGCTGCTGCTGTAGGTTCGCACCGTGGTCACGCCGGGGATGGTGCGAACCTGCTCTTCAACCGGCCGCGCAACCTGTTCTTCCACTTCCTGGGGATTGGAATTCGGATAGGGCGTCCATACGCCCAACGCCGGGTAGTTGTAGCCGGAGGGGAACAGTTCGATGGGAATTCCCATATATGCCACCCCGCCGATGACAATAATTGCCATCAACATCACGATGGTGGTTACCGGCCGCGTGACCGCCAGTTTTGGCAGGAACGAGGGTTTTTCTTGCATGATTTACTCCGGGGTTAATTTCGTTATGCTGTGGGATGAATCCCACAGCTCAGCGGTGAAAGCCCGATAAATCGGGCTATTTCAGCGCCATTCATGGTGCTTCCACTTCTGAGCCTGTCGATTTATCGTCAGGCGGAGCTAAGTCATCGACGGCGTTGGTTCCGCTCCGTCGCCTTCTTCGCTTACCGTTTCCTCCGCTTCCACGGGCATGTTGGGCGTAAACAATGCGTAAACCGTGGGAATCACAATGAGTGTCAGCACGGTTGCGCTGACCAACCCGGCGATGACCGTGATGGCCATGGGCGTGCGGATTTCCGCGCCCTCGCCAAGACCGAGCGCCATGGGCAGCAAGCCCAGCACCGTGGTTGTGGTTGTCATCAAAATCGGGCGAAGCCGGGCCTGGCCGGCCCGTTTGATGGCTTCGGTTAATTCGCAGCCGCGCTGACGCAGTTGGTTGATATAATCCACCAAAACAATGGCATTATTTACAACAATCCCCGCCAACATGATTAACCCCAAAAATACCATAATGTTCAGTGGGATGGCTAACACCCACAAGACAATCACCACGCCGATGAGACCAAATGGCACGGTAAATAAAATCACAAACGGATAAATAAACGACTCAAACTGCGACGCCATCACAATGTAAACCATGAATATCGCAAGCATTAATGCCAACTGTAAACTATTGAGCGAAACTTCCATTTCTTTGTTTTGCCCGGTAATTTCAAAGGTAAAATCGTCCGGCATATCCACGGTCTGCATGGCGGCAAACACATCCCCGCTGATGCTGGAAAGATCACGCCCGGAAATATTCGCCATAACCAGGGCGGAACGCTCCTGATCGATGCGGCGGATTTCGCTGGGGCCTTCGTTGATGTCGATTTTTGCCACGGCTTCCAGAGGAATCGGCACACTGCCGCCCGGATTTATCGTCAACTGCCGGAGCCGTTCGATGGTGGCTTTGTCCTGATCGCGAACTTTTACCAAAACATCGATGCGCCGGTCTTCTTTTTTGAATTCGGTGGCCACATCGCCGCGAACTTTGTTTCGCACAATATTGGCCACATTTGTCAAATTTAAATCGTAAAAGGCCAGTTTTTGGCGATCGTAAATAATTTGCACCTCCGGGTTGCCCCGTTGCAGGCTCGATTTGACGTCAGTCAGTCCCGGCACCTCCGACAGCATTTGCACGGCTTCGCGGCTGACCCGGGCCAGTTCCGAGAGGTTGTAACCCTTGATTTCCACTTCTACCGGCGTTTTAAAACTAAACAACACCGGCCGGGAAATTTTATAGGCAATGCCGCTGAACTGATCCAACTGTTTGCGAATGTCGGCCAGCACGCGCTCTTCCACATCCGCGGGATTCGCGCCGCCGGCGTCCAGCGAGACGGTGATTTTGGCGGTGTGCTCGCCGGATTCGCTGTCCGTCACTTTGGTTAAATCCACCCCGGCGACGGTGGAGACCTTTTGGACGTTCGGGTTTGCCAAAATCATCTGTTCAATCGGTGAAATAACTTCCGCGGTGGTTTCCACCGGCGTGCCGATGGGCAGGGTCAGTTCCACGTTGAATTCACCCTGGTGCACTTCCGGGATTAGCTCGCTGCCCAATCGCGGCAGCAAAACAAAAACGGTCAGCAAAAGCAGCATCAGGCTCACCGTCAGCACGCCGGCTTTGTTTTTTAACGCCCATTCAATCGTGGAAGGATAGCGGCGATTGGCCATGTTAAATGCCGCATTGAAGCCGCGCACAAAAAAATTCGCTACGGGAAACAACACTTTTTTCCAAAGCAGCACGAAAAATCCGACGACGGCGCCAACCAAAATAACCAGCGCGGTGATCACTTTGCTGAACACTTCCAAAATCAGGTGAATCACAAATCTCATCAGCACATAAACCGCCCCAATCAGTCCGATAATTGCCCGCCATATTTTTTTCAAAATCGCCGGCGCATCAGCAAATGCCCGCCAAAGTCCGTCCAGGCTTGTTTTTAACATTTTCCAGGATTGCAGTTTTGTAAAAAAAGTTTTTGGGCGCTCCCCGGCGCTTTTGAACATGCTTGTATCAAATTTACGCGACGCCAACATGGGAATAAAAAACAGCGCCACGCCCAAAGACGCCAACAGC
>CAYVDX010000670.1:0-2964 GCA_964450485.1 uncultured Calditrichaceae bacterium | reverse complement strand
TGGCTCATGTGGATAAAGTGATTGATATTGATCAATCGCCGATCGGCCGCACGCCGCGTTCCAACCCGGCGACTTACACCGGCTTGTTCACGCCCATCCGCGATCTGTTTTCGCAATTGCCGGAAGCCAAAATCCGCGGCTACAAACCGGGGCGCTTCAGTTTTAACGTGAAAGGCGGTCGCTGCAACGCTTGCGATGGCGACGGCGTCAAAAAAATCGAGATGCACTTTTTGCCGGATGTTTACGTGACCTGCGAGATTTGCAAGGGCAAACGCTACAACCGGGAAACCCTGGAAATCAAATATCGCGGCAAAAATATTTCCGAAGTGTTGGACATGACCGTTGAAGAAGCGCTGGGCTTTTTTGACAAAATCCCCTCGATCAAACGCAAGCTGCAAACCATTCACGATGTGGGATTGACCTATATTCACCTCGGACAACGCGCCACCACCCTCTCCGGCGGCGAAGCGCAGCGGGTGAAGCTGGCCACGGAATTATCCAAAATCGGTACCGGGCGCACCATTTATATATTAGATGAACCCACCACCGGTCTGCATTTTGACGATGTGAAACTGTTGCTGGGCGTGCTCAACCGGCTGGTGGAAAAGGGCAACACCGTCATCGTCATCGAGCACAATTTGGATGTGATCAAAACCGCGGATTGGATTATCGATCTCGGCCCGGAAGGCGGCGATGAGGGCGGGAAGATTATCGCCAGCGGCACGCCGGAGCAGGTGGCCAAAAATCCTGCGTCATACACCGGGCAATTTTTAAAAAAGGAATTGGCGGACTGGCAAAAGTATAAAGCAGGACGCCGGTTGGTCGAGGCGTCGTAGCGGCAAATGATCGTTCCACCACACTTGTAGGGGCGAACGGCCGTTCGCCCCTGCATGTTCGCCCCTGCATGTTCGCCCCTGCATGTTCGCCCCTGCATGTTCGCCCCTACAAGAAAGGAAAATAAAATGAAGCTATTGTCAGTATTTATAATCTTTTGCGCGTTGAATTTTTCAGCTTTTTCGCAGGTCGATTTCGATAATTATTTCTTCGATAAAACCATGCGCGTGGATTATTTCCACATTGGCGACGCAAAAACGGAATTTGTTACCATCGACCGGGTGTATCAATACGGCATTTGGGCCGGCAGCCTGACCCATTTGATTGATCCGTTTGATAACGGGCAGTATTACCTGAAAATTTATGATGCGGCGTCCAACAAATTAATTTTCTCCAAAGGCTTCGACAGCTATTTCTTCGAATATACCACTGGTGCTGCCGCCGCAAAAGGCGTCAAACGCACCTATCACGAAACCGCGCTGCTCCCCTACCCTAAAGCCGCCATTCGATTTGCGCTGGAGAAGCGCGATAAATACAACAAGCTAAATGAGGTGTTTAGCGCGGAAATCGATCCCGCGGATGTGATGATCGTTCGCGAGCAACTTGTTGATGACGACGTTGCCGTGGTGAAAAGCCAGGTGAGCGGCAATCCCCACGAAAAATTAGACATCGCCTTTATCGGCGAAGGTTATACGAAGGCGGAGACGAATAAATTCAATGCTGATTTGCAGCGATTTAAGGAAGTTCTTTTTGGCAGGGAACCGTATAAGTCCAACCGCGATAAGTTTAATATTTACGGTGTGTTAAAGCCATCGGAAGACAGCGGCGTGGACGAACCGCGTCACGGTTCTTTCAAAAACACCGCCTTAAACGCCACTTTCAATTCATTAGGCTCGGAGCGATATTTGCTCACCGAAGACAACAAATCCTTGCGGGATATTGCCGCCCACGTGCCTTATGACGCGCTGTATATTATGGTCAATCACCATCGCTACGGCGGCGGGGGCATTTACAATCTTTACTGCACTTTTACGGTGGATAACCAGTGGAGCGAATACCTTTTTGTGCACGAATTTGGGCATTCCCTGTTGGGATTGGCGGATGAATATTACACATCTGACGTCGCGTATTCGGATTTTTATCCGGCGGGCGTGGAACCCAACGCGCCAAATATTACCGCGCTGCTCGATCCCGAACATATCAAATGGAAGGCATTTCTCAGCGACGGCATTGAACTGCCCACGCCCTGGAAAAAGGCGGCTTATGATTCAATGGATTTGATCTGGCAGAGAAAGCGTAGAGAGCTAAATAATGAAATCGCGATACTTACGCGAAACAAAGCACCGGCGCGCGAAATAAAATCTGCTGAGGCATTATACGACCGACTGGATCGCGAACACACGGAAAAGATGCATCGTTACTTACAAAACAGCAAATATGCCGGAAAAACGGGGGCATTTGAAGGCGCCGGTTACGCCACAAAAGGATTGTATCGCCCCATGATTGATTGCATCATGTTTTCCAAAGGCGCATCATCATTTTGCAGCGTTTGTGAAGCGGCCATCGAACGGATTATCAATTATTATTCCCTATAGAGATTTCTCCCTGTGATAACATAAAAAGCCGACCGGGAAACCGTCGGCTTACCTGCCTGCCGGTTTATTCAAATCACACCACCACTTCACACGGTAGTAGATGGAATCGAGCTCTGCCACAGTCAGGTTAAAATTTTTTGCCACATTATCTTTGATATTACTGTCTTTTTCCTCGAACTCAAGGGCAAAAAATCCGTTGACAAACATGCTATCCAACAACGTGTTATAAATCGTTTTATCACGATCACGCGGCTTGTATTGATAGATACTCAAATCCGGCTGCCAGTCCCGCATATCCCAACGATAGCCTTTCCCGGGTCGATAAACAGCCCCGGTTTTTGAGCGCGCGCCTTTTGGATCAGCATCCTTGAATACGTACACGGTGGTTTTTTTCCGGGGCGGCGGTGAACCGGGCCATTGGATTACCAGCTTAATTTGTTCCATCACTTCCCGGGTGCTCAGATGGGGCGGCACTTTTATTTTAATGATGTCTTCGTAAGGCTCGTAGTCGGTTTCCAATATGCGATAATGCACA
>CAYVDX010000669.1:0-2976 GCA_964450485.1 uncultured Calditrichaceae bacterium | reverse complement strand
ATTTTTGCGCAACAGTCCATCCGCGAATTACAGCGCACCCGACGAACGCCGGAAGAAGTGATGGACGCAGCGACCTGGGCAGTGTTTCAGGAGGGCTATCGCCGCGGCTTCGGCGCAGACGCCGATCACCTGAAAACTCCGGCTGATATCGATCTGATGGTCACGGCCGGGTTCACGTTTTTTACCATCGATCCCGGCGAATACGTGATCAATGAAGCCGACCGCCTGCCGCTAAACGCGGTGGAAAAACGGCTCCGCGCATTGCCCCGGGCTGCGCTAAAAGATGCGCCCGATGACTTTATTTCCCGGTATTCGACCCGGCCGATAAAAGTGAGTGACGATTTCACCATCACCGCCGGCCGGGAGCAGGTATTGCGCGGGCTGCTGAAGTATGGCGGCGTCATTGCGCACACCGTGAAAATGGTTCGCTATCTCAGGGAAACCTACCCGGATCATCCCGCCGAAGTGGAGCTTTCCGTGGATGAAACCGAATCGGTGACCTCGCCATTTGAGCATTACCTCGTGGCTAATGAACTGAAGCGTCGCGGCGTGCGGTTGGTGAGCCTGGCGCCGCGTTTTGTGGGCGAATTTGAAAAAGGCATTGATTACAAAGGCGATATCGAGCGGTTCAAAACGGAATATATCAAGCACGCGCGGATTGCCGAAAAATTGGGACCTTACAAAATCAGCCTGCATTCCGGCAGCGATAAATTCGGGGTGTACGCCGCCATCGGATCGTTGAAACAAGGGCATGTGCACGTCAAAACCGCCGGCACCAGCTACCTGGAAGCATTGCGCGCGGTGGCGGCAACAGCGCCGGAACTCTTCCGCGAAATCCTCGATTTTTCCCGGGCGCACTACGAAGCGGAGAAGAAAACCTATCACGTCTCCGCCGATTTGCAGCGGATCGCCCCGGCGGCGAGTTATTCGGACGCCGAACTGCTGGAGCTGTTTGAACAAAACGACGCCCGGCAGGTGCTGCACGTAACTTTTGGAAAAGTACTGACCGAGAAAGATGCGGTGGGAAACGACCGCTTTAAAACGCGAATCATGCAATGCCTGACGGAAAATGAAGAAAAGCACGATGCGTTTTTAATTCAACATTTCAAACGTCACCTAAAACCATTTGAATAGGAATCAGTGATGAAATTAGAAAATTTGACTAAAATGTATGATTTTAGCGGGCGAACGGTGGTGATTACCGGCGGCAGCGGTGTTTTGGGTCGAGTGATTGCCAAAGGCCTGTTGGGATGCCGCGCAAACGTTGCCGTCATTGCCCGCAACCCGGCCAAAGCCCGGGAAGTTTTGGGAAATGATGGCAACGCGACGGGGAATTTATTCATTGCCCGGGGAGATGTGCAGGATGCCGATGCTCTGCAAAGCGCCGCCGCCGAAGTGACTGCCGAGTTCGGAAAAATGGATGCGCTGATAAATGGCGCCGGGGGAAATAATCCCCGGGCGACCACCGGCGCGGATCGCACGTTTTTCCAGATACCGCCGGAAGCGTTTCGCGAGGTGCTGGATTTGAATTTGCAGGGCACGGTTTTGTCCTGCCAGATTTTTGGAAAATCCATGGCGGAACGCGGCGAGGGAATCATTCTGAACATATCGTCAATGGCAGCGTTTCAGCCGCTGACCAAAGTGATAGGATATTCGGCGGCCAAAGCAGCGGTCAACAATTTCACCCAATGGCTGGCCGTGCACATGGCGCGGGAGTATTCGCCGAAAATCCGGGTAAATGCCGTTGCCCCGGGGTTTTTTATCACCGCGCAAAACCGTTTTTTGCTAACGGAGAAAAATACCGGCGAACTGACCGCGCGCGGAAAAACCATCATCGCCCAAACCCCGATGAACCGTTTTGGAAACCCGGAAGACCTGCTCGGCGGTGTGTTGTGGCTGCTTTCCCCGGCGTCTGCTTTTGTGACGGGGATTGTGCTGCCCATCGACGGCGGGTTTAACGCATTTTCAGGTGTTTAATAATATTGAGGCAATCGGAATGCTTTACTTTAGCCGCGGCTCAACCACGGATGATTTGACTGAAGAAGATTTACGAGCAGGGCTTTTTGCCGCACTGGATCAAATGGGTCATCCGACCAAAGTGCTGGCGATTCCGCCGGATTTTACCCGCTATCATTCCCGCGCCGGAGATTTGACCCGCTACGCCAACGAGTATTACCGGGAAAAACTGACTGATATTCTCCCGGCGCTGGGCACTCATTTCGCCATGACGCCGAAGGAAATATCCGCCATGTTCGGCGATGTTCCGCGGGAAAAATTCCGGGTGCATAATTGGAAAAAAGACCTGGTCACGTTGGGGCGCGTGCCGTCGGATTTTGTAGAGGCGGTCTCCGAAGGAAAAGTGCATTACGACTGGCCGGCGCAGGTCAACAAGCTGCTGGCACAGGGCAGCTTTGACCTGATTTTGTCGATCGGGCAGGTGGTGCCGCATGAAGTGGTCGGCATGGCCAATTTTAACAAAAATATTTTTGTGGGAACCGGGGGAAGAGAAGGGATCAACCGCAGTCATTACCTCGGCGCGGTTTACGGGATGGAGCGCATGATGGGGCGGGCCGATACGCCGGTGCGCCGGGTGCTGAATTACGCTTCGGAACATTTTGCGGCGGATTTGCCCATTGTTTACGCGCTGACCGTGATCGGGCGAAAGGCGGACGGGGGGCTGGCGCTGCGCGGGCTTTTTATCGGGGATGATGAAGAATGCTTTCTGCGGGCGGCGGAGCTTTCCGCAGCGGTCAATTTTGAGGTGCTTCCCGAGCCGCTGGAAAAAGTGGTGGTTTATCTCGATCCGGCGGAATTTAAAAGCACCTGGCTGGGCAACAAGAGCATTTATCGCACCCGCATGGCCATTGCCGACGGCGGCGAGCTGATTGTGCTGGCGCCCGGGCTGCGGGAATTCGGCGAAGACAAAGATATCGACCGGCTGATTCGCAAATACGGCTACCTGACCACCCCGGAAGT
>CAYVDX010000668.1:0-2980 GCA_964450485.1 uncultured Calditrichaceae bacterium | reverse complement strand
AAAAACTTCCCCAAACAAAATTTTATGTTTGCGCAGAATTTTTTTGGTAACCTTAATTCGCTCTTTGATGCGGGGATTCTCGTTCGCTTCGCGTAATAAAATGATCCTGAAATGTTTGTTCACATCGGGCAATCCTTCGAAGCCCATAATTTCGTTATGATTTAATTCCGGGAAGCGATTGCTGTATGCCAAAACTTTTGCGTTTTCATTAAATTGGTTTTGCCAGCGAACCGGCACGCCGTAAAGATACTGAACGCCGGTGTAAGTAACCGGGATGGCATGATAAACACTTTGGGCGATATGATTTGCGAGATTGTTACCGAAATTCTTTTTCGGATCATACCTTTCTACCATGTCTTTGAGCAGCAACACCGTTTCGGCAATTTCTCCTTCTTTCGATGAAATAAGCCCGCTGTTTTCAAACATGCGAAGCAGCGGAAAAAACATGTATCCCAACGCCTGACGGGGCGGAAGTCCGCCCGGAACCCGCACATACGGAAAGCCGTTTTGGATGCAAATATCTTGCAGCACGCCGCCGGAAGTAACGGCCACAATTTTTGCGGAACGCGTCATTGCTTCCCGCGTTGCGGCCAATGTTTCTTCGGTGTTGCCGGAATAACTCATGGCAACAAAAAGCGTATTGTCACCGACAAACCGCGGAATATTGTAGTTTCGATTAACCACAGCCGGAACCGGCAATTCTTCCCGGATGTATCCGTGTATCAAATCGCCGGAAATCGCGGAGCCGCCCATGCCGGCGATAACGATGTTATTTATATCCGCGGTATCAAAATTAAATGAAAAATCAGCTGTTAACGAAAGCGCTTCAGGAATCTGTGCCGGAAAATCTTTTAACAGTTGCAAAAAATCGGTTCGATCAAATTCAAGCATCTCTGGACTCTCCCCTTGTAAAAAATGAATGTTTATAAGTTCTCGAGATAATTCAATTCAATAAATGGTTTTCTGGAAAATGGCGTGCGTGGAATTTCTCAACCTCACGTGTAATTTCATTGGCGGTGGTGTAATTTTCAATTTTTTGATAAAGTTGGCGGCATTTTTTTAAATCTAATTGCCGAATAAGCTTTTTAATCGCCGGAATCCGCGTATGTGTGACACTCAGGTTTTTAAAGCCCATGGCTAACAAAATTGGAATGGCCATGGGATCGCCGGCCATTTCGCCGCACATTCCCACTGGAATCCCCTCTTTTTTTGCCGCGGCCAGTGTCATTTTTAGCATACGCAGCACCGCGGGATGAAAATGCGAATAAAGCTTGGCGACTTTTTCATTTCCCCGATCCACCGCCAGGGTATATTGCACCAAATCATTGGTGCCGATGCTAAAGAAATCGACTTCCCGGGCAAGCACATCGGCGATGATGACCGCCGATGGAATTTCGATCATAATCCCCAAGTAAACCTTTTCGCCAAATGGTTTTCCTTCCTTTTTGAGCGCGGCGGCGGCTTTGTCAAGCAGTTTTCTGACTTGCAGAACTTCAGCAAGTCCGCTCACCATCGGCAGCAATATCTGCACATTTTCTTTTAGATTTGCCCGCAAAATGGCTTTGAGTTGTTGGATAAAGCCTTT
This sequence comes from uncultured Calditrichaceae bacterium, assembly GCA_964450485.1. Taxonomy (GTDB): domain Bacteria; phylum Calditrichota; class Calditrichia; order RBG-13-44-9; family J075; genus JACKAQ01. Next base: position 1,395 of record CAYVDX010000668.1, on the reverse strand, counting down.
TTCATTATCCAGCCAAAAGCGAATGGCGCGCCATCCCAAAAAGGGATTTTCTTCGCGTATATTGATGATGTTGGGGGCAATTTTGTCTCCGCCTAAATCCAACGTGCGAATGACGACATTGCGCGGATACATTTTTTCGGCTATATTTTTGTATGTTTCCGCCTGTTCATCTTCGCCGGGCAAATCGGGATGATTCAGAAAAAAGCCCTCGGTCCGGTAAAGCCCGATGCCGTCCGCTTCCACGCGAAGCACATTCGGCAATTCCTCCTGAAATTCGATATTCGCGTGAACACAAACGCGAAAATTATCTTTTGTCCGGGTTTCGACGCCGCATTCTTTTAACAACCGCGCTTCGTGTTGTTGGTAAGCCTGCTGAGTTTGCCGATATTTTTTTATCGTCGCGGATGAAGGATTAACAATCACCTTACCTTTGTTCCCATCCAGCACTAACGTATTGCCGGTTTGCGCTAATTCCGTGATGTTTTCCAGCCCGACAACCGCCGGCACGCCTAAGGATCGCGCAACAATCGCTGTATGTGACATTCTTCCGCCGGTGTTTGTGGCAAATCCCAGTACTTTTTGGCGATGTAGTTGGACAGTATCCTGGGGACTGAGATTGTCCGCAACGATAATTGCAGGGCTTTCAATCGTCAGGGCAGTGCTGCTTTCGCCCCGCAGGTTTTGGATAATCATTTTCTTTAGATTTTGGATATCTAAAGCCCGGTCACGAAAGTATTCATTGGAAAGATTTTGGAAATACTCCTTTTTTTGCCGGAACACCCTAAATGTCGCATATTCCGCCGAGAAACTGTCTTGGCGAATGACATTTTCAATTTCCTTTAAAAACATTTCGTCTTCTAAAAAAGCGATTTGTAATTCCAACATTTCGGCAAGCTCGCCGCCAAATTGCTGCAATGTTTTTTGGTGGGATTTTCTCAGCTCATATAGGGATTTTTGAATGGATTTTCGAAAGCTTTCGATTTCTTTGAGCGCCTGGCTGGTTTCGATGTGGCGGGGTTCCGGGCGCCAATTGGTTTCCATGCAAAGCTTGCAATTGCCAATCGCAATCCCGGGGGATGCCGGCACCCCTTCAACAAGGATTTCCTGGGTGTCTGTGTTTTTCGCCGTCGGCTTACTCATAAATTTTCGGTGTTTTATAAAACCAGGGTAAAGTTAACACTTTAAGGGTGAAAATTCCACACCTATTCTTCATAAAAATTGTTTTCGATCAACGCAGCAATCGCCGCCATTGCTTCGGCTTTGTCTTCTCCGTCAATGATCACCTCGATTTCACTTCCGGGTTCCGCAACCAGGGTCATCAATCCCATAATGCTTTTGCCATTTGCGGTCAAACCGTCTTTACAAATTTCAATTTTCGATTTAAATTTACCAGTG
>CAYVDX010000667.1:0-2983 GCA_964450485.1 uncultured Calditrichaceae bacterium | reverse complement strand
AAACTCGGCGGTTTTCCCTTGAATTTCTTCATCTGTCAGGTTATCAAATTCATCATAAAAATGATTAATTTCATCAACGATCGGCCAGAGTTTTTTTACTTCTCGCTCATTTTTACTTCCAAACACCTTTTTTATGACCGTATTGAGCATGGAAATCAACCTCTGTGTTAAATTTTATTGTTAAAGTTCACTCTTTTTAAGACAAAGCATGAAATATTGTCAGAAACAGCAGAATATAGCTGCCATTTCGACGAGTTTTCGGCTTTCTTTTCACCGGAATTAAGTAAGCGACAATTATTATACCAAAATTATTAACGCCTGAAATATTTATAAGTTTAGCCTTCCAAATTAGGCGATGCGAAGGGATAACGCAATGGTTTTTCTATTCGGTGGGAGGATTTTAGAACGCTGTGATTCAATCGTTACAACTCAGAATGACACGTTTTCGATCAAATCAATATTAAGCGCTATCTTTGTCCTGAATTTTTTTTTTGCGTTTTAAGGAAATTTGGACGTGTTTGTGTTTTACCAGTTGTTTATTTGTCCGCAACTCTTTAAAAATTGAATCGAGAATTCCGTTGACAAACCGCCGGCTTTTCAAGTCACTAAAATCTTTGCTAATTTCCAGTGCCTCGTTGATGGTCACCTCAACAGGAATATCGGGGAAATGTATAATTTCGCAAAGCGCCATTCGAATTAACACACGATCCAATGCGGCAACGCGTTTATAATCCCAATTTCGGAGATGTTTGACGATTAGATTGTTGAGAGATTCCTCGTTTTCGGAGGTTCGTTTAATCAATTCCATTGTGAACGGAGATACTTGTTCATCAAGGCTTTCTATAACGCGGTGGGCGACCGGCTCGATCTGTTCCCTCAGAAATTCGTTTACAAACAAGATTTGTAACGCAATCCTGCGTGCTAATCTTCTAGATAACATATTTCAATCCCTGACCCTTAACTTTCAATGTCAACCTAACATTACGCATAATTTACATTTTGGTTCGTGCGCTTAATCAAGGCTATTGGAATTAGAAACAAAATCTACAACAACGTATTTTTTCTAAAATTAACCAGCGCACCTGTTTTTTGGGCTTTCCTGTTTATCTTTCGATTCATTCGAGCAGATAACGAGTCGGTCACATTCATCGATGCAATTTTCAAAGAACTTCTTAATGAGCGCCTACTTACGGGCAGTGTTTGGCTTTATCTCGTCGAGATACTGCTGCCTGATTATTAATCATCGTCGCAAAAGAGCGTAATTGTATTAAAATAAGTTTGCAAAAACCTGATCAGAATTAAAAAGGTATTTGTGCAGCTATGGATATAGAAACCGTTGAAACGGTTATTTTCGCTCATTTTTTTTCTCATTGACACCGTCCCGGCTACCGGGACGGTGTTAATAAGAGATCTGAATATTTTGCAGCCGTTTCAACGGCTTTCATAAGGCTTGCTGCACAACTACTTAAAAAGTTTTTGATAAATCAGCGCATTTCCACCAGCACCGCGACCGCTTCTCCACCGCCGATGCAAAGCGAAGCAATCCCGCGTTTACCACCGGTTCGTTTTAAATTGTAAAGCAGCGTCGTCAAAATTCTTGCGCCGCTTGCGCCAATTGGATGCCCCAGGGCAATCGCGCCGCCGGTAATGTTCACTTTTTCCGGGTTCAGTTTTAACCTGCGATTGGCGGCAATCGTCACCACGGCAAAAGCTTCATTAATTTCGTATAAATCAATGTCATCAACGCTTAAATCCGTTTTTTTCAATACTTTTTGAATCGCATCAATCGGCGCGGTAGTAAACCATTCCGGTTCTTTTGCCGCAGCTGAATACCCAATTATTTTTGCCATCGGCGTAATTTCCATTGCCGATGCTGTTTCAGCAGCCATCACAACTAATGCCGATGCCCCGTCGTTGATGCTTGAAGCATTGGCCGCTGTCACAGTGCCCTCTTTTTCAAACACCGGTCGCAATTTCGGCATTTTTTCAAATTTGACACGTTTCGGTTCTTCATCCTCTGCAACGATAACCTCACCTTTTCGCCCTTTAACTGTAACGGGAATGATTTCTTCGGCGAAATAATTTTGTTTCTGCGCATTCAATGCCCGTTCGTAGCTGATTCGCGCCAGCTCATCCTGATCCTCACGGGAAATCTTGCACTCCCTGGCGCACAATTCCGCGGCGCTTCCCATGTGAAAATTATTATAAACATCCCACAATCCATCGCGGATCATGCTATCGACGACCTGCCCGTCGCCTAAACGGTAGCCAAACCTTGCTTTTTCCAAAAGGTAGGGCGCATTGCTCATGCTTTCCATTCCACCGGCGACGATGATATTTGCATCAGCCAGGGCGATGGCTTGCGCCGCCAGCATCACCGCTTTTAAACCTGAGCCGCACATTTTATTAATTGTCAGACACTCAACCGACTTGGGTAATCCGGCAAAAATTGCCGCCTGACGCGCCGGGGCCTGTCCTAACCCGGCGGAAAGCACGTTTCCCATGATGACTTCATCGACGAGATTTGGCGCTACGCCGGCGAATTCCAAGGCATGTTTGATTACCGCGCTGCCCAATGCCGGCGCACTTACCGGCGCGAGCACGCCGCCAAGACTGCCGATCGGCGTCCGGGTTGCGGATGCGATGACAACTTCCCGTTTAACCGTCATTTTACGCTCCTTTTTGATTCGCCATTTTGATCCTTCGTATATTTATCATACGCTTGAATGATATTTCTAACAAGGCGGTGGCGTACAACATCTGTTTGATTGAGTTTTATAAATGATATACCTTCAACATTCATCAATACGTTCTGAATTTCCAAAAGCCCCGAATTATCCTTCTCGGGCAAATCAATTTGAGTATCATCACCATTTACGATTGCTTTTGAATTTACGCCCAGCCGGGTCAAAAACATTTTCATTTGCGTCGAAGTGGCATTCTGAGCCTCATCCAGGATCACGAAGGAATTGTTCAGCGTTCG
>CAYVDX010000666.1:0-2985 GCA_964450485.1 uncultured Calditrichaceae bacterium | reverse complement strand
AAACGCGCGGTTTTTCACCGACGATGCGCGCAAAACGCCGGGAATTCCCGATGCTTCCGTGCAGTTGACCGTCACATCCCCGCCGTTTTTGAACGTCGTGCAATATGCGGCGGATAACTGGCTGCGCTGCTGGTTTAATGGCATCGACGCGGAAAAAGTCGCCGAAAAAATTACCATGGCCAAAACGCTGGACGATTGGAACGCGGTCATGGGCGCCGTTTTTGGGGAGCTTTTCCGCATTACTCGTGCGGGCGGCTGGGTGGCGTTTGAAGTGGGCGAGGTGCGCAACGGGCGCATCCGGCTGGATGAGGCGGTCGTGCCGTTGGGCATTACGGCCGGGTTTCAGTGCGCCGGGATTGTGATCAATCAACAAAATTTTACCAAAACGTCCAATATCTGGGGCGTTAAAAATAACGCCAAAGGCACGAACTCGAACCGCATTGTGCTTTTTCAAAAATAAAAAACCGGCGCGCGGACTTCGGTTCGCCGCCTGAAATGAGAAAAATGATAAACACGTTAATTTTACCCGACAACCTGGCCGGGCAGCTCGACAACCCGGATTGGCTGATCATCGATTGCCGTTTTTCGCTGGATGACACAACGCGGGGGCGCCGTGATTATCAACAGGCGCATATTCCCGGGGCAATTTACGCGCATTTGGATGACGATTTATCGGCCCCGGTCATTCCGGGAAAAACCGGGCGGCATCCCCTGCCATCGGTTGAAGCGTTGACGAAACTGTTTTCCCGCCGGGGAATTGATGAATCCGTGCAAGTCGTGGCTTATGATGACGGACCGGGCGCGATAGCCTCGCGGCTGTGGTGGATGCTGCGATGGCTGGGACACGACGCCGTTGCAGTGCTCGACGGCGGCTGGCCGGCCTGGCGGGAAGCGGATTTGCCGGTAACAAACAAAATTACTGGCCGCAATCCGCGAAAGTTTTCCGCAAATCCGCGCAACGAATGGCTGGCAACGGCAAAAGATATCGAGCAAATTCGTTCCAATCCAAATCACTGTTTGATAGATGCCCGCGCTGGAGAGCGCTTTCGCGGGGAAATCGAGCCGATTGATCCGGTTGCCGGGCACATTCCCGGGGCGATCAACGCGCCGTATCTCGAAAATCTTGGCGCAAACGGCCGGTTTTTGCCGCCGGAAATGCTTCGCGAAAAATTTTCCGCGCTGCTTGACAACAACAATCCGGCGCAATCCGTTCACTACTGCGGCTCCGGCGTGACCGCCTGTCATAACCTGCTGGCCATGAAACACGCCGGTCTCGGCGACGGCAAGCTCTACGCCGGTTCCTGGAGCGAGTGGATTACGGATCCCTTGCGGGAAATCACGCCCATGGGAAAAAGTATTTGACAAAGGTATCTCTGTCAGGTATCTTGAGAAGATATGTTTTTTAAACAAAAAAGGATATCGTATGCCATACGTAAATCTAAACCTTCCGGAAGAAATGTTGGAAAAAGCAACTAAATATGCGAAAGAACTCCATTTAAAACGCAGCGCCTTTCTTCGTAAAGCAATTGATCGTTATCTCGTTCAGACGGAGCGTGAACTATTGGCGGAACAATTCAGAAAGGCTTCCGAAAAATGCCGGGATGAAAGCCTGGCCGTTTGTCGGGAATTTGAGGCGAATGAGGATAATTCTGTCAAATGAATATCGATAAAATTGAAAGAGGTTGGTTTTATTTAGCAGACTTAAATCCGAGACGCGGTACAGAGCCAGGAAAAACACGCCCGGTTTTAGTGATTCAAACAAATTTGCTGAATGATGTTGGGCATCGTTCCACCATCATACTTCCGGTTACTTCAAATATAAAAGATGGGGCGGAACCGCTGCGAGTGCGCATTCCGGGCGGCAGCGATGGATTCACGGTTGAATCAGACATTATGATTGATCAAATCCGAGTGATTGACAACCGGAGATTATACAAAATCAACTCGAATCATTTGATCAAGAAAATTGCACCGGCGAGTCAAAGTATCCTCCAAAAGGTCGTCAATTTTCTGAAGTTGGTATGCGAAATATAACTGAAATGGACTTAATTTGTGATAAACCGATATTTATGTATATTTTCCTCAAAAAATCAATAATTAGGAAGATGCGATGAAATTCCAACATACGCATGAAGGTGAAATACTGCACATCTCGTTTAACGGCGATATTTTGTACGCCGAAACCACGGATTTGAGTGCATTTTTGGAAAATTTACTGGGAGAACAATTTCAGGAAGCGGTGCTGAATTTTAAAAATGTTTCCGGCATCACCAGCTCGGCGATTGGCTCAGTGATTGATTTTCACGAAAAATTGCGCGCCTCCGGGCGAAAAATGCGCATCTCCGGCATGAGCGACAAGGCGTTTTCCGTGTTCAAATATTTCAAGCTCGACCAGCTTTTCCCCATCGAAAAGTAACCCGCGTCCGCCAATGTAAATGATTGCTTATTCAAAAGTTACCTGTTGATAAATCGTTTCCAGCGAAATCCGGGAATCCACGCTGCAAAGTGTGAGAAATTCGGTCTTTTCGCGGTATTCGGTCAACTCCCATTTGCCGGCCGGGTTGATGCAATACTGCTCGATATGCACTTTAAATTGATCGATCAAAATGTATTCCCGCAGCGTGGGAATGGCGCGATAGCATTCAAATTTTTTGCCGCGATCATGCCCCTCTGTTGACTCCGACAGCACTTCGATGATGGCGATCGGGTTGAGAATCGTATCTTTGCGGTTGTTATAAAATTCCAAATCGCCGCAAACGATCAGCACGTCGGGATAGGCGAACATGTCCGCGGTTTCGATGCGCACTTTCAATTCGCTAAAAAATACTTCGCATTGCTTTTCCCGCAAACTCAACAAATTGACCGCGACGTTCAATACAATTCTATTGTGATCCACCGTTGCCCCGGACATCGCAAGAATCTCGCCTTTTTACCCCAACGGGGTTACACAATGCCTCGCGGTTTTGTTTAACCCCGTTGGGGTAT
>CAYVDX010000665.1:0-2995 GCA_964450485.1 uncultured Calditrichaceae bacterium | reverse complement strand
CAGGATTAAACAGGATTATTATTTAAAGATTTGTTGATCATTCTTTTGAAATATCGTGTTTGTGTAGCTCTAACAGCTTTAGAAGCGCATCCACACTTTCGTACAGTCCAAAAACGTCTTTGTTCTTTTGTCTTGATACAAAAGAACCAAAAAATCAAGGCGGAATTAAACTCGACGCCCAAAAAACGGGCGTCTCAGACAGAAATTCCGCCAAAAACAAACAACCGGATCAATCAAATGGTAATACACCCGGCATTGTGTTTTCCAAAATATTGATGCTACACAAATACGAAATATCATGTATATCCTGTTGATCCTGTCGAAATCCTTTGAAATTTAACATTGTCAAGATAACATCAAATTAGTATAAAACCTTTGTGTGAACGTGTGGCGTAGAAATCAAGATCGTAAATAGACGCTCATTAATCCGACAATTTAAGTTGATTTTTTGGATTGATGAGCGGTCAAAAAAGGTTGAGAAACTGAGAGGAACTGAAATGATCGAAATAACGCAAGAAGCAATCAATGTGCGGAAGGTGGTTGACGCAGCGTATTCCGATGATTGCGGCGCGGTGGACGTCTTCATCGGCACAGTGCGTAACCATAGTCGGGGAAAAGATATTAAACGCTTGGAATATGAGGCGTACCCGGAGATGGCCGTTAAAATGATTCAACGGATTATCAACGAAGCAGAAAAAAAATGGCCGGTGAAAAAAGTGGCCGTGTCGCATCGAACCGGTGTGTTGAAAATCGGCGATATCGCCGTGGTGATCGGTGTGGCAACGCCCCATCGCCGGGAATCGTTTGCCGCATGTCAATACATCATCGACCGGCTGAAAGAGATTGTGCCGATCTGGAAAAAGGAGGTTGCGACCGATGGCGAAACCTGGATTGACGACCACGCCTGAGGGAAGCGGCGGAAGAAGCGGGAAGGGCGAAGGGTGATGGGTGACGGCAGAATTAGCAAAATATAAAAAAACTGAGCGCCGTTTATGGCGCTTTCCGGAATGCGCCGGGCCGGTTTACCCCCCGGCGGATGTTTTTTCAAATAACCGTTCCGTCGGGAATGATTGAATTTTTGACAATGATGACAATCCCGTTTCGGATGCAAAAACCTTCATTTTCACATGAGGATTCCTGGACGCCTTCCTTGTTAATAATCTTGACATGATTGCCGATCCGGGCATTTTTATCGATGATCGCATTGCGAATTTCTACATTTTCGCCAATGCCGACATGCGGTTTCCCCGCCGCGATATCAGCATCTCGTTCCGCGGGTGTCTGGTAGAAATCCGCGCCGGCGATGACACTGCGTTCAATCACACTATTCGAGCCGATTTGCGAGCGAATCCCGACAATTCCCTGGCGGATGTGCGCTTTTTTGATAACGCAGCCATCCGCAATCATGGATGCTTCAATATGTGAACCAGCGATGATACTGGGCGGCAAAAACCGCGGCCGGGTAAAAATCGGCGTGGATGCATGATAAAAGCTGAAACGTGGAGACGGCTGGGTAAGCAAATCCATGTTTGCCTGAAAAAAAGACCGCATCGTCCCGATATCTTCCCAATAATCATCAAATAAAAATGTTTGAATTTTATATTTATCCAGCGCTTCGGGAATGATCTCCTTGCCAAAATCGCTATATTCGGGATAGCGTTTTAACAAATCACATAACACGTCTTGTTTAAACACATATATTCCCATCGATGCAATGTACGGGTGGGATTTTGCTTGTTCCGCCGCCAACCCTAACACCCGGGTATTCACCTGCATTTCCCGCAATTCATCGCCGCGGGGTTTTTCCCGAAACATCCGCACCTGACCGGTTTGATCGATTTTCATTAATCCGAATCCCGAAGCGCGCTGTTCATCCATCGGCAGCGCCGCAATGGTAATATCGGCATCCGTATCACGGTGGCGTTGAACAAATTTTTGATAATCCATGCGGTATAAATGATCGCCGGAAAGAATCAAATACGTGCTGGCATTGCGCGATTGAAACCGGGGAATGTGCTGCCGGACGGCATCCGCGGTGCCCTGGTACCAATGAGTGTTTTCATAGGTTTGTTGCGCGGCTAAAACCTCGACAAAAGCTTCTGAAAAATGTGAAAATTGATAAGTGCGATTGATGTGACGATTGAGTGATGCAGAGTTAAATTGCGTAAGTACGAAGATTTTATAAATTTCCGAATTAATGCAATTGCTCAGGGGAATGTCAATTAATCGATATTTACCAGCTAACGGAACGGCGGGTTTTGCCCGGTACATGGTAAGGGGATACAATCGCGTTCCCCGGCCGCCACCGAGAATGATCGCTTGAACGTCGCGCAAACAGGCCTCCTGTAACTTGTTTGTTCATACCATAAATTATGATAAGAATATGACAATTCTGTTTCAAAACGGGTAAGAAATATGACAATAATCCTAAAAATTACCGAACCAGATAAAAAAAGCGATCAGCAGGAACCCAAGACCGAGAAACTGGCGGCCGTGGGAGCCAATGATTGAGAGGATCCCGCTCAGCGTGAAGAATCCCGCGATGACATTGCCAATCCATCCCGCCAGCGCATCGCCGGGGTGAAAGGCAACAACACCGATGAGAATAGCAATGCACCATAATGCCAGGGTTGTTAAATGCCAGGCCATTCGGGTGGTTTGGTTGATGCTTTCATCAATGCCCAACGCTTCCGGGTAATCCGCTTTGAACAAGCGAACCAGAAAAAATCGCTCGCCCATCAATGAGTGTGCAAGACCGGCAATAAATGTCAAAATTGCGGCGATGAAAAGGTAACTGTTCATGTTCTTTTACCGGTTTAAAAGTGATTTTATTGTTATCGTATTTCCATCTGAATTTATGAAAGACACACGATTAGTATTCCCCACCTTGAAAAGGAGGGGAATTCTATTATCGCGCTCTTATTTATCAGCAGTGTTACGGCAACACCATAAAATCTAACCCCTTTTTTCAACCTCCAGCCCGCATATCTCCCGG
>CAYVDX010000664.1:0-3002 GCA_964450485.1 uncultured Calditrichaceae bacterium | reverse complement strand
GATTTAAATCAGTTGACTGACTTGTGCATAAAAACCCGGGCGTTGCAGGAAAACATAACGCCCGTTGATATTAAGAAATTCATCCATCTAAGCTAAAGGAACTATCGTGAATCGTAAAACAATCATGTTGGGCGTTGTTGGCGATAGCGCTGCCGGCAAAACAACCATCACAAAAGGCATCGTGAATTTGCTTGGTAAAGAGAATGTCACGGCGATATGCAGTGATGATTACCACAAATTTAATCGCCGGCAGCGGAAGGAAAAGGGCATTACCGCCCTTGACCCGCGCTGTAATTACATTGACATCATGGAACAACATTTTCATCTTTTGCGCGAGGGACGTCCCATCTTAAAACCGATTTATAACCATCATACCGGGGATTTTGATCCGCCGGAACACATCAAGCCGACAAAGTTTGTGATTGTGGAAGGCCTGTTGGGATTTCACTCCCGCATTATGCGCAATTGTTTTGATGTAAAAGTTTATCTCGATCCCTTGGAAGCATTGCGGATTGAATGGAAAATTAAACGCGATATGAGCAAGCGGGGATATACCCGGGAGCAAGTGTTGGCGGCGTTGGAAAGCCGCAAAAACGATTCGCCGCAATTTATCCATCCTCAGCGCGGATGGGCGGATATCGTGGTGCATTTTTACCCGCCGGCGCAAGATCAAATGGAAACCGGATCGCATTTGAATGCCCAACTGGCGCTGCGACCGACCATTCCTCATCCCGATTTAACCGATGTGCTCGATCATGCCAGAAATAATAATGGCGGCAAACCGGCGATAACCATGGAACTGGGGCGATATGACGGCAAACCGGCGGATATTTTGGAAGTGGATGGGCAAATTAGCACAGCGAAAACCGAGGAACTGGAAAAGTTGTTAGGCAATCATTTGTTGTCAGCCGCTACTCAAATGAACCGGGAAAAGCTGGGCGTTTACCAGGATGGACCGGAAGAGCGGCGGTCTTACCCGCTTGCCCTCACCCAGCTTTTGATTGCTTATCACATGATCAAAGCGCAGGAGACGGTCAAAACAAGCCATTCGTAAAACGGCAAAGATGTAAAACAGTCTTCGTTATGTAAAAACATGTCGTAAACCCCAACCCCTTTACTTGCTTGTTTAGCAGTAATCCATTTGGAGATTCGCTATGAATCAAACATCAACCGAAAAAAACAAAACCGTTCTGATCGGAATAATCGGCGACAGCGCCAGCGGGAAAACAACGTTAGCCCGGGGGATTTTAAACCTGCTGGGAGATCGGGTCGTCACGATGATTTGCAGTGATGATTACCATTGTTACAATCGAAACCAGCGAAAAAAAATCGGCATCACCGCTTTGAATCCGGCGGCCAACTATATTGATATCCTGGAGCAGCACCTGACGCATTTACGAAACGGTCGCTCGATTCTGAAACCGGTCTATAATCATGAAACCGGGGAATTTGATCCACCGGAATATATCAAACCGGCAAAAATTGTCGTTGTGGAAGGACTTTTGGGCTTCCATACCCGGAAAATGCGGGACTGTTTTGATATAAAAGTCTATATGGATCCCCTGGAAGAACTGCGGATTCAATGGAAAATAAAGCGGGATACCAACGAAAGAGGTTACACCCGTGAACAAGTGCTGGGATTGCTGGAAAAACGCCGGGAAGATTCCCCGCATTTTATTCACCCCCAGAAAGCTTATGCCGATATTGTCGTAAGATTTTATTCACCCGATCCGGGATCTTCGCGATTGCAGGAAACCGGCGCCGGTCTGAACGTTCAATTAGTCTTGCGTCCCACCATTCCCCACCCGGAGTTGACAAGCCTTGTGGAACATGCCGCGAACAAAGAGGATCAGCCTGTGCTGAACCTCAGGATGGATCGTTATGACAGCAAACCCGCGGATATTTTAGAGATTGACGGAAAAATCACCAGTGAAAAAACCGAAGCGCTAAAAAAACAAATCGCAAATCATTTGATCCCCGGGGCAGCCCAATGGTTTCTCAGGGATATTGGCGTTTACCGGGATGGATTGAAAAAAGGTCAATCCTATCCGCTCGCACTCATTCAACTGTTACTCACTTATCACATCATCAAAGCGCAAGAGACACTTGAAACGGCGTTATCTTAGCCCGGGATGAGAAAATTGATAAATATTAACCATTTTTACCGCTTTCTGTTTTTTAACCTCATTCCCTAAATCCCCCGCTCATAAAAGGCGATGGGGAGGTTATGGAAGGCTGATAAACAACTGTTTTTTAATGAATTCGTCACATTTTTTCTCTCTAAAACTCCCCGCTCCTTTTAGGGGCCGCGGGTGATACATCACGCAAGGGGAATAGAAGATTTGTTAAATTTTTATAAAACAATTACTTACCTGAAAGGGCAGCATATAAAAGCCCGGGGCAACGCCCTGGGAATGTAAATATTAAGCCAACCCCAAGCCTTAACATCGCAAAAAGGAGCAGCTATTATGATCGTTACCACCGCGGATCTGTTTAAAGTGGCCTACCAAAAATTCGCTATCGGCGCTTATAACATCAACAATATGGAACAAACCCTGGGTTTATTTGAAGGTCATATAAAAGCACAGGCGCCTTTTATTATCCAGATTTCCCGCGGCGCCCGTAAATACGCCGGGGTAAAAATGCTGGAAGCGATGATTCGCGCTGCCGGTGAAACCTATCCCGAGGCAATCTTTGCGGTGCATTTAGATCACGGCACCGAAGCGGTCTGCTACGATTGCATTGATTCGGGATTTTACAGTTCGGTGATGATCGACGCCTCTCACGCGCCGTTCGAGGAAAACATTGCCGTCACCCGCCGGGTCGTGGAACGCGCCCATGAAAAAGGATTGAGCGTGGAGGCGGAGTTGGGCATGTTGGGCGGCGTGGAAGAAGATATTGACGTCGATGAAAAACACGCCATGCTTACCGATCCCGATGAAGCGAAAGAATTTGTGGAACGCACCGGCTGCGATTCATTGGCGGTGGCCATCGGCACCAGC
>CAYVDX010000663.1:0-3014 GCA_964450485.1 uncultured Calditrichaceae bacterium | reverse complement strand
GCCGGTGTAATGGGATAGCTGCCGTAAAAAATATTTTTCCCGGCGATCTCTCCGGCGGTAATCAACCCCAGGGCCAGGGCTTCATTACCGGTAATCCGGCGATAAATTCCCGGTTCAATTTTCGCCTCCGCGACTTTATAGGAAGTGACAAATAAATCCGTGGAATCAGCGAAATTGCGCCCGGCGATTAACGCTTTGCTATTTGCCTCCACCCATTCCGGCTTGCCGCTAAATTTATTTTTAATCCACTCTACCGTCGTATCGATCGGACGATTATACATCCAATAAATCATGCCCAATGCAAAAAAGTTTTTACAACGCTCTTTTTCTTTGTGTGAAAGTTCGACGTCTTCCAGGGCGTCCTTGGTCAGGCGGGTCATCTCAACTTTAAATACCTGGTAGCCCTTTAAGATATCGTCTTCGAGCGGATTTTCCTGGTATTTTGCCAGCCTCAGGTTGCGATCCGTAAAAGAATCTATATTGACAATAATGGTGCCATTTTCCCGAATATAGTTTAACCCGGCTTTTAAAGCTGCCGGATTCATCGCAACGATCACGTCCGCCTGATCGCCGGGCGTGTGAACTTTTTCGCTGCTAAACTGGATTTGAAAGCCGGAAACACCATATAACGTCCCGGCCGGTGCGCGTATTTCCGCCGGATAATCAGGCATGGTGCTCAGATCGTTTCCGGCAATCGCGGTGGAACGCGTAAATTGTGTCCCGGTGAGTTGCATTCCATCGCCGGAATCGCCCAAAAAACGAATCGTCACATGTTCCAGCTCTTGAACTTTTTTCATTGATCCTCCTGAACATTAACTATAACGAATACCTCAAATTTAATCATAAAGTCAAAGTTAATCATTTTATATACAAAATAAAGTAAAAATCTTTCGCGATTCCCTGTAAAATGGATTGCAAGACGCAAAAAAAGCGCAGCTATTTACAAATTGTAAATCACTACGCTTCATAATGCTAAGTCTTCAAGCTAATAACCGGAAATTATTGTTTGGTTGGTTCAGGCGGGTAACAACCGAAGGTAAATAAAATTGTTTGGAGGTTACTCGGTATCATTTGATTCTTTTTTGAAAATTTGAGCAGCTTTTTTCAAAGAATCCTTATCAGCGCTTGCCGCGGCGCGCAAATTTTCTTTTTTTATACGTTCGTAAACTTCTTCCCGAAAAATAGGAATATCTTTCGGTGCATCGATACCGATTTTAACTTGCTTGCCATCAATATCAACAACCGTGATTTTGATATTATCGCCGATATTGATGGATTCGCCTAACCTCCTTGTTAAAACTAACATATAAAATACCTCTTAAGTTAAATGTTCGGGCAATTTAACCATTACGACCTATAATGTCAACATGCGGAACGGAAAAATTAATTTTATTTTCGCTATTTCGTATCGACTTTAGGTGTAACAAAATTCCTTTACAATTTGAGGGCTTACGGCGTAAATATATAGGGATCCGAAATAAGAATCAATAGCTATTTTTTTTTAAAATTTACAGTTTTTATGATAAATATCACAGGATAGACCCGTATTTTGCAATTTTTTTCAATAAAAAAGGGAGGCGCATCGGCCTCCCCTTTAAAACATATTCAGCAGTGAAATGAATTTTAATCGTTTTGATATTTTCCAACAACAACTTTGGTTGGACGAATTAAACGATCGTTAAGCACAAAGCCATCCTGAAAAACTTCGATGACTTTATCATTGTCATCTTTGTTTTCCGTGGGACGCATCATCAGCGCTTCATGGATATTCGGGTCAAACTCTTGCCCCAGTGCTTCGATTTTTGAAATGCCTTCCCGTTCAAGTATTTGCAAAAATTTTTCATAGATCATTTTTGCGCCTTCAATAACGCTGACCTCATTTTCATTATTGTTCGACTTTTCCAGCATCTGCTTAAAGTCATCTAAAATCGGTAGCATTTTATTGAAAATGTTCACCTTCAAATAATCAGCATGTTCAAACTGCTCTCGTTCCATGCGTTTTTTATAATTCGCAAATTCCGCCCTCAGGCGAAGGTTTTGCTCCTCGGAAAGCCGCAATTTTTCCGCCAATTGTTTTCGGGAAAGCGATGAGATTTTAAGCGAGGGGTCCTGCTCAGGTGTTTCCTCATTTTCCACTGCTGCATCACCGTTTTTTTCGTTCTCTGCTTCAAGACCATCATCCGGGGCGGAATCAACATCCTGTACGCCTTTTATGGATTTATCTCCTTCATCTTTAATTTCAGCTCCCGGTTTATTGTTTTTTTTAATGTCACTCATGTTCTCTTTACTTTCTTTAACGGACTTGTTATTATCCCAGGTTTTTTTCATCTTAAAACACCCTCCTTTATCACAATCCGACCTTTTTTTTTAAAATACCGAATTGGACTTGCGCAATACTCCAACCGTCTAAACAATGATGCGCAAAGGTTTGTTTTAATAGATAATCAGGTTCAATGAATATGATTTACATTTAGCGGGAAAATTTCTTTCCCGCTAAAAAGCATATTCTTACTTGCTTTCTTTATTTTCATCCTCGACGACCTCAAAGTCGGCTTCTTCAACGGAATCATCGCTTTTTTGAGTATCGTCGCCTTGCGCAGCCGCAGCCGCGCCACCGGCAGCATCCGCACCCTGTTGATACATTTGCGAGGAAGCTTCATTCCATATTTGGTTTAACGCTTCCGTTGCCGAGCGTATGTCACTGATATTTTCCGAATCTTTGAGTTCCTTGAGGCGACTGACCGCGGCTTCGATTTTGTTCTTGGTTTCCGCATCGAGTTTTTCGCCATACTCATTCAAATTCTTCTCTGTTTGATAGACAAGGCTATCCGCCGCATTTTTGGCGTCAATCAATTCCCGGCGTTTGCGATCTTCCGCGGCATGATCTTTTGCGTCGCGAACCATTTTTTCGATTTCCTGCTCCGTCAAGCCGCTGCTGGCTTCGATGCGGATTTTTTGTTCCTTGCCGCTGGCCAGGTCTTTTGCCGAAACGTTCATAATACCGTTCGCGTCAA
>CAYVDX010000662.1:0-3019 GCA_964450485.1 uncultured Calditrichaceae bacterium | reverse complement strand
GGCAGGAGGGCGCGACCGTGCAGTCGTTTGCCATCAAGCGCACGGTAAAATGTTACCGGGAAATTGACAATAAATACCCGGGGACACGCCCCTGTTTTATCGGTCACCAGGCAAATTTGGTCATGCTGGAATCCGTTTGCAGAAGATGCGAAATTCCACCGGACAAACATTTTTATAACGTGTCCGACTTCGGCAATACCGGCGCATCCGGCGCGCCAACCGTGTTGAGCCAAAACCGGCATAAATTTAAAGCCGGTGATTTGTTAGCGCTGATCGTCGTCGGCGCCGGCCTGACCTGGGCAAGCATGGTGATTGAATTCACTTGATTTGACGTCATTCCAAATATGTCGGCGTTATGACACTGATATTGGCTGCAATGGCGGCAGGAGCGACAGAAATTTGAAACTGGAAATTGGGAACCCGGGTTCACCAGGTTTCGCGTTTCAAATTTCAGCAATACCGGAGCTGGTAGAAATTTAACGCAAAAGTCATAAAAAATACACAGAAACCACAACCGGCAACGACATGAAATATCAAGAATTTCTCGAAAGAACGCACTTCACGAAAGAAGAACTGTTGGCTTTTGCCTATGGGCGGCTGGTTGACGATCCGCCCGTGGAATTTTCCCGGCTGCCGGCCCCGCCGTTTTTGATGGTCGATCGCGTGCTGGAAATCAGCAAGCAGGGAAAAAAGGGGCGCATGGTTGCTGAAAAAGACGTTCAGCTCGACGAGTGGTTTTTTCAATGCCATTTCAACGGCGATCCGGTGCAGCCCGGCTGCCTGGGCGTGGACGCCGTTTGGCAGCTATTGGGATTTTACTGCGTGTGTTGCGGCAGCAAGGGTAACGGTCGCGCCCTGGGATGCAAGGAAGTCAGTTTTGACGGACAAATCCGCCCGCATAATTCGCTGGTCCGCTACGAAATCGAAATCCGGCGATACAGCGTGCTCCAGGGCGGGGACGCATCGCTGGTGATCGGCAGCGGCAATGTTTTCGTCGATGACGAGCACATTTACAGCATTCGCGATGCCAAAGTGGGCATTTTTACCGGCATCGCTTATAAGGATTATCCTTTTAAATCTAAGAATGCTGTTGGTGGAATTATGACCCGTGATTCGTGATGCGTGAAGAGTCACTTTAACACTTATCAAGTATTTTTTCACAAATCACGGATCACGGATCACGGATCACGGATCAATCAACGCGCTTTAACATCCCGGAAAATGGGAAACAAGTAACTTTAAACGGAAATTTGACCAATGCCGGAACAGCTTACCAAAGAAGATATTTTGCAAATGGTGCCACAGCAGTCGCCATTCCGCTTCATCGATGAAATTATAGAATTAGATGACGACGGCATTGCCTCATCGTACACTTTTAAACCGGATGAGACATTTTACGCAGGGCATTTTCCTGAAAATCCCATTACGCCGGGCGTCATTTTATTGGAAACAATGGCGCAAACCGGCGTTGTCGCGTACGGCATATATTTAGCGGCAAAACAAATGCCGCGCGAGGAAATCGAAAAAATTCTCACGGTTTTTACCGAAGCCGAGGTCGAATTCAGCGGCATGGTGCGGCCGGGAGACAAGGTGATCATTCGCGCGAAAAAGAAATATTTTCGCCGTTTAAAATTAAAAGTTGACGCAGAAATTACATTGGAAAATGGAGACGTTGTTTGCAGCGGATCCATTGCAGGCATGGGAGTTAAACAGTTATGAAAAAAAGAGTTGTGGTGACGGGGATGGGCATTGTTGCCCCAAACGGTCACGGTCTTGAAGCGTATGAAAGCGCCTTGCGAAACGGGAAATCCGGCATCCGGTTTATCCCGGTGCTGAAAGAATTGAAATTCGGCTGCCAGGTTGCCGGCGCGCCGGAAAATATCGATGAAATTTGCGAAAAATATTTTACCGAAGAACAGCTGCTGGCCATGAATTCAAACATCAAGTTTGCATCCATTGCGGCAATCGACGCCTGGCGGGACGCGGGCTTTGAGACGCCGGCAGAGGACTCAGAGCAGGTGGATTGGGACACCGGCGCGATCATCGGTACCGGCATCGGCGGGATGGATACCACCGGCGAAAAGCTGGTTCCCCTGACCAATGCCGGGAAAGTCCGGCGGCTGGGCAGCGCCATTGTTGAACAAGTCATGGCCAGCGGCGTGTCCGCAAAAGTGAGCGGACTTCTGGCGTTGGGTAACCAGGTGACCACAAACAGCAGCGCCTGCAGCACCGGTACGGAAGCGGTGATTGATGCGATGTATCGCATTCGCAACGGTTTGGCCAAACGCATGATGGCCGGCGGTTCCGAGGGTGTTTCGAGGTATATCTGGGCTGGGTTTGACGCGATGCGCGTTTTAAACCGGAAACATAACGATGAACCCGAAAAAGCCTCACGCCCGATGAGCGCGAGCGCCGCAGGTTTTATTCCCGGTTCCGGCGCTGGTATTTTAATGCTGGAAAGTTTGGACAGCGCGCTGGAACGCGGCGCAAAAATCTATGCGGAAATCATCGGTGGTGCCATCAACTGTGGTGGTCACCGGATGGGCGGCAGCATGACAGCCCCAAATCCAACCGGCGTGCAACGATGCATTCAGGCTGCTTTGGCAGATGCCAACATCGACGGAAGCCAGGTTGATGCCATAAACGGACATTTAACAGCAACATTTGCCGATCCCTATGAAATCGGGAACTGGGCAGCAGCATTGGGAAGAGATGAACGGGATTTCCCACTGATCAACGCCACAAAATCGCTGGTCGGGCATGCCCTGGGCGCAGCCGGGGGATTGGAATCCGTCGCCTGCGTGTTGCAGGTTTACAAAGGTTTCGTGCACGGATCGGTGAACTGCGAGGATTTGCATGAAAAGTTATTGCCATATTCCGACAGCATCGTTCAGCAAACCCGGGAAACACCGGATCTGAAAATTCAGGCGAAGGCCAGCTTTGGCTTTGGGGATGTAAATACCTGCGTATTTTTTAAAAAATGGGAAATTTGAAAATTCCCCCTCGACTTATTACAGAT
>CAYVDX010000661.1:0-3027 GCA_964450485.1 uncultured Calditrichaceae bacterium | reverse complement strand
TTACAAGCAAAAATATTGTTTAACATCTGGACGGATGATTCATTTACAAGCGCTTTTTATTATTATTCCCTCGGTCCCGTACCGCCGCCCAACACCTTGCTAACAACAATATTGGGCGCAGTACATTTTCTCGCATCCACAGAAACAGTGGGAAAAATATTTCTATCGCTTTATGTCATTACGTTTATTTACGGATTTAATCGCTATTGCCAAAAGCTCAACAAAAACAATCCCTTTCGTTTCCTTGGGCTGGTGATTGTTTTCAATTATCTTTTTTACATGGGCTTTTCCGCAAATTTGTTTGGGCTGGCAATCTATTTTATCACGCTGCCCATTTTTCACGAGCAGCGTTTCTCCCCGGCAAAAAAAACGCTTCAACTTCTCTTTTTTTCGTTGCTGATTTACCTCATCCACGGATTTATTTATGGACTTTTTCTCATAACTTTTTTTGTTTGGCTCATCACAATAAACCGGAAATCGGTTCAGCGCCGCCCCTGTTTTTTATATTGTCTGGCCATCTTTCCCTCTTTGTTGCTGTTGTTGATTTATACAGTCAACCTTCCTTCCTCATCCCACAATGCGATTGAATTTTTCCCCTCGCCGCTCTCGATATTGAACACATTGCGCTACGGAGCGCTCAATTTTCCACGGATTGTTTTTACCCAAAGCGTTTTTCCATTATCCCTTGTAAATGGCGCGTACCTCATTTTTATGGCGCTGATTTTTTTCTTTCAGCGAAAAAATTTTCAAAAAAAGTCCTTCTCAGCAATCTTATTTTACATTTTTGCGGCATTAATGCTTCTTAGCCCGGTTTATCGAATCGGAAATTTCTTTCCCCCAAATCCGCGGTTTATTCCGGTAGGCATTCTGTTGTTCAGCGGCGCTTTTACGTTCGCAAAACCCAATCGAAAAACCGAAGGGGCGATCTTAATTGCCGCGATGACGTTGGCGTTCTTTCATTTTACCCATTTGCGCGTTTTTGATCAACAGACCCAGACCCTGACGCGCGAAATGCAAAAAGATTACGATGCGGCAAACGCGCCATTGGTGATTGGAAAAGCCGGAATTGAGGATTTTGAGAAATCACCGCTGCACATTTTAAGCCCAATCATTCAGCCGTACACACCTACGCAATTTTATTTCAATTTAGACACGCTAAAAGCCTTTTTAACCATTGCTCCGACCGCGATTGTTGGTATGAAATATAATGCACAATCCATTGATAAAATTAAATTTGAAAAGCGCTTGGAAGCTGCGAAATGGCGACAAGAAATCGTCGCGGCGATCAAAGTTTCCCGGGACTGTTTGTCGTCAAATTATGATAAAATTTTTGTAGTGGGTTCGACCGATACGCGGACGGAGATCGTGACGGCGTTATCGCCGCATTTTATCCGAAAGAAGCGATTCACATTTTGGACATTGCTTGAAATAAATCCGCAAATGAAGGCACAAAGCCTTTTTTTGTCCCCGGATTACCTCGACAATGTTAAACCATTTAGTTTTTGGGATATTTTTGTGGATTACGGTGAAGCGGTTCGTTTCCGCAAAGATGTCGGAAGAATTACCGTTTTTAATTGTGAAAGCTGCAAAATTTTGCAGACTGGCCTATCGCTTCGCCGCCTGGACAACCGAAAGCCGCAGCGATTTGATCAGCCCCCGTTTCGCAAGCGCATCGATTTGCGCGGCGGTTCCTTTTGCGATAAAAACCCGGCCGGTCACGGTGAGCAGGGTGACGCCGGTATGAGAAAGTACCCGGCAAATCCTTTCGTTCAACGGCAGCGCGCATTCCCCCACCACGCGAATTTCCCGGTTTGCAACAGAATACCGTTGTTGGCAAATACATTGTTGAAGATGGCTGTCCAATTTGCCGCGTTGGGGTGTGTCAACCACGACGGCGGCAAAAAATAACAGCGGAATAAATAACAGTAACTCAACGATCAAATTTAGATACCCCCGTTTCCGTTCAAAATTTCCCCAACCCGTATATCGTTCTAAAGTCGCCAAATATAGTATTGTTTTGTTACTAATGCATCCTTTTTTTAAACTTGTATAAATTTTTTGTAAACGTTTGACGAAAAAATGTAATCGATTATCTTCATCTAATGCGTCAAACCACAACTCATTTTCTGCTTGCATTTTGTTCATAATAGAACCTATACTTTGCTCGCCGTTTAAAATTTTTTGAATACGTCTGCCATTAAAAAGGCAAAAAATTCATTTTAAAGTATTGACAGAAACCGATTATGATGCCTCAAAATATTTCCAAGGAATTGGATCAACTCTTCGACGTGTTATTGGGTGAAGAGAAAAAACTAATTTTCGAACAAATCGGGCGAAAGTTGCCGCATCACATTCGTTTCAATCCGCTCAAGGGCCCGATTGCGCCGCAGATCGAATTATTCCGCGAGCAGGGGTTTCAATTTCAACAAACCGATGAGCGCCCGAATGTTTATCGCATCGAATATCAGCCGTATCCGATTGGCAAAAGCCTCTCGCATTTTTTAGGGCATTTTTATGTGCAGGACATCGCCTCGATGACGCCGGCAATGGCGCTCGATCCCCAACCGGGCGATTGGGTGCTGGATATGTCCGCGGCTCCCGGTTCAAAAACCACACTCATGGGCGCATTGATGAACAACCGGGGCGTCATTCTTGCCAATGATATTGTTCCCAAACGATTGGTTGCCCTGGGCAACAACCTGGATCGCATGGGCATCTGCAACACCACGGTTTACCGGTGGCGCGGCGAACAGCTTGGCAATGTTTTTTTTGAAAAATATGACCGGGTTTTGCTCGATCCGGCTTGCTCCGGTTTGGGCACGCTGCACAAAAATCCCGAAGTGATCGGTTGGTGGAAGCCCGAGCATTGCGAGCGTTTGGCGGGACAGCAGCGCAGCCTTCTGGTCAGCGCGGTAAAAGCGCTGCGACCGGGCGGACGGCTGGTGTATTCCACCTGCACGGTAACGCCTCAGGAAAATGAAGCCAATGTCAATTATGTAAGTGGAGGCAGCTACAGTGTCACTAATT
>CAYVDX010000660.1:0-3040 GCA_964450485.1 uncultured Calditrichaceae bacterium | reverse complement strand
AGGTAAAAAATTTTGCCCTACGAATGCGGTTTGCACAATATTTAGATTCGCATCTATTTTGATCAACTCTGCATCATTTTTCAGTCCGAAAATTTCCGGCGGGTGCTGGTCGTTGTTTACAGCAATTGTGCGATGCAGGCTGTTCCGAAAGCGATATTTTTTCATTTTGCTGATCGATCCGTTCACATTCAATAAGGCAAAAAAATCGGGTTGATCGTCAGGTGTGTGATTTTTGAAAGTAAAGAATAAATTGCGCTGGCGGCCTATTTCCAGGGGTACTGCCGTCAACCCGGAAGAAAATTGTCCATATGAAAAGGGTGGAAAAAGCGGTTCAAAGTGCGTATCCAGAACCATCAGCCAGCATTTGTCATCTTTGTACGGCATATCTATTTTAATATTGCCACTGGCCATGCTGGTCAGCACAATTTCCGAAACGCCATCATGGTTGAGGTCGTAAAGAAAGGCCTGCAACATCTGCATGCCGGAATCAAAACGGCGATCGATACAACGGTTTTCAATATCATAGGCAATGACTGCACGGGGAAAGTGCGCCAATGCAGCCTTGATGACAAAAATTAACTCCGGCTGGGGATCGTCATCCACATTTAATAAACCGACTGGTAAAACCCAGATATCCCAGGTATCGTGTTGATAGGGCGGTGCCGTTTCAATGAGCTGACGGTTTAACAAAGTTTTGCCGTGGGGGATGTCAAAAGCATACAAAAATAGTGAGTCAGCCTCTTGAGTAAAAATAAATGCCTCGTCGTAGGCATCGTCATTATATTCTGCAAACAGGGTCCACTCTCGCCGCAGCATTTCCTCTGTATTGAGCTGTTCAATAATTCCGCCTTTATAGCCGTGCAAAGTTAAACTGTGGGCCGTACGGTCATTGTTCTGATTTTGGAAATAAACGGTTTCGCTAAATCCGTCCCGATTAAAATCGTGATATTCGATCTGAATATCCTTGTTGGTAGGGGTGTTCAAATTGATTTCAGAATTAATCAAGCGCTTGCTGTTTATCGTCCTGATTAACAATATCACGGTCAAAATTGTTACCAACAGCGCCACCACCGCTAATAATAGGTTGCGATTCTGAAACCTAAAAAACCATTTTCGCATCCGTTTCTCCAACCTTCCGTAAAGATTGACCGTTTTCATGGATTAAGTATCTAATATAGCGTTTTTCACAATAACTATCAATGCCAATTTTGGAGATGGTTGCAGAACAGCAACTGATCCAATCCGGATTGTTGTGATTTTGCATCCGTACGCATAGTTAAAAATCATTCGTATGCAAAGCCGCGTTTGCTTTTTGGAATGCCCTTGTTGCTTATCCGTCCGAACCGCCGTCTGCCTAATTTCCATAATAACAGTCAATTACGACAAACAAAACTGTCATGCCGATGAAAAATCGACCGGCGATTCTTTCGTGTCCTTGGCCGCCGGAGCGCGTTGGCAGGGTTTTTGACTTCTTAACAATCGTCATCGATTTTAAGCGAGTCAGTAATTCTTCGCCGCAGAAAAGTTGATCTGATATTTGCATGAAAGCTGGTTTCGAGGATTTAACCGTCGAATTCATTTCAGATCCAGGTTGCCGTTAAGCCAAATCACGTGTGGCGGGTGCTGTTATTCAGGAAAGGACAACGTTCACAATTCGTCCTTCCGCAAAATTGAAGTTGATAACCTTCGGAGGGCTGGATGTTGGGAGGCTGGATATATTTCGTTGAAGGGGAGGATTCATCTCATTTTCTAAATCACAAACTGCATCAGGAGGAATTATGTATTTACAATGGCATCGGATACTCGTTTTGCTCATAGTGCTTGCGGTAACGGCGAATCTTTCCGCCCAGTCGCATTCCACTATGAATATTTATTTGAACAGTGGCGTCTCTTTTCCATCCTCGCCGGATTTGTTTTCCAGCGGATGGAGTAATGGTTTCAATTTTGGCGCAGGATTGGGAAAGATGGTCAGTCCGGCGATTGAGCTTGGTGGTAACTTCTCCTTTCATACCTTTAGTTTTGATGAGGACGGATTGTTGGAAAGTCTGGGTTTTGGCAATGCCGGCAGCAGCCTTACCGTGGACGGCGGTTCAGCCACCATTCTAACAGCTTACGGAAATGTGAAACTGCGTTTTCAGTCGGCACCCGACCAAAAAGTCTCTCCCTATTTTAGCGGGGGCGCGGGGTTTTTCCGAATTTCATTAGGGGACGCTACCATCAGTGGATCGGGCGGCACCATTTCAACCCCGGGAGGTTCGGAAAGCGCACTGGGCATCGATTTTGGCGCCGGTATCGATTTTCAACTCGGGCCCAAAACCGCGCTTTTTATCGATGGGAAATACGCCATTGGTTTCACGGAAGACGAAAGCGTCCAGTATTTCCCGGTGATAGTTGGGATTAGAATACATTAAGTTGCAATATTGTTCAATTTAAAACACAAAGTAAATTTTGCTAACGTGGAGATCGCGATGAAATCGAAAATTTTACAGACTACATTTTTCGTGCTTTTAATCAGTATCGTTACTTTTGGGCAGACAACGATCCAATACGGAACAACCACACCCGGAAGTATCTCAGTCGATGGAGAAGTGGATGTTTACCAATTTACAGCTTCTGTTGGAGATATCATTTTACTGATCCTTACGGAGAATTCTACCACCTTTCTTATTGAACCATCCTTTGAGTTACTAAGCCCTTCCAATAGCTCGTTGGCGAATTTGTCTGATGGATCTCAAATCAGGCTTGAAATGATTGCTCCCGAATCAGGAACCTATACATTGCTGGTGAATGATGCCGGCGGGGATGATACCGGTAGTTACAATATTTTTCTGCAAAATATGGCGAATCCGGTGGCTACAACGCAAATTCAATATGGTGAAACGCTAACTGGCAGTATCACTGTTGATGGCGAAGTAAAAACGTTTACTTTTACCAGTAACAGTGGTGATCCTGTGTCCCTGCGGCTCACGGAGAATTCAACCACCTTCCTGATTGAACCATTACTGGAATTATATGATCCGAACGGCGATTTAATAAAAAC
>CAYVDX010000659.1:0-3058 GCA_964450485.1 uncultured Calditrichaceae bacterium | reverse complement strand
GGGCGGCATGGCCACCATTGCCGGGGGCGTGTTGGCTGCTTATGTCAGCCTTTTGGGCGGCAGCGATCCGGCGCAGCAGCTCTTTTACGCCAAGCACCTGCTTTCCGCCAGCATTATGGCGGCCCCGGCGACCATTGTGATTGCCAAAATTCTCATGCCGGAAACCGAAGAATCCAAAACGATGGGCGAGGTGAAAGTCAATGTTGAAAAAACCGCGGCAAATATTATTGACGCCGCGGCCACCGGCGCCGCGGACGGTTTAAAACTTGCCCTGAATGTTGCCGGCATGCTGCTGGCATTTATCGCGCTGATTGCCATGGCAGACTGGATCATCTCCGGGGTGCTGACCGACTGGTTTGGTCTCACCATCAACGGCAATCCCGTGACGCTGGAAGTGATGTTGGGATATATGCTCAGCCCGATTGCCTGGATTATCGGCGTGCCCTGGCGCGATGCCGTAAACGTCGGCTCGCTGATCGGGCAAAAAATTATCATCAACGAATTTATCGCTTATCTGAAATTGTCCGAACTGATTCCGACCGGCATATTGAGCCAAAAAGCGGTGCTTATTTCCACTTACGCGTTGTGCGGTTTTGCGAATTTTTCGTCAATCGCCATCCAAATCGGCGGCATTGGCGGCATTGCGCCGGATCGCCGGGCAGATTTAGCCCGTTTTGGCCTGCGCGCCGTGCTGGGCGGCTCCCTGGCCACAATGATGACCGCAACCATTGCCGGCGTGTTGATTTCGTTGTAAGTATCAAGAAAATACATTACCAACGTTTGCCCATATTTAAAGACGACGTTTATGAGACTCAAAGAATGGCAAAAAATCGTCCTGCTGATCGTGATTTGTTTTGTGATCGCGGGATTTTTTTACTCACAGCTTTTCCGCGGATTAGGCGGAAAGTCCGCGGCAATTGGGAAAAACAGCTTCCTGGAGTTAACCATCGCCGGAGAAGTCCCCGAACGTACGCCGCGGGATCCGATAAAGGAAATGCTCGGTGAAGGTGCGTTTACTTCTCTTCAGGATTTGCTTTTTGCGGTGCGGAAAGCAAAAAGCGATGACCGGATCAAAGGCATCATCCTGCGCCCGGCGGCGTTGCTAATGGGTTGGGCGAAAACCAATGAGTTCCGCGACGCCCTGCTGAATTTTAAAAATAGCGGCAAGCCTGTTTATGCTTTTTTGGAAGCCGCCGGCGATCGCGAGTATTATTTGGCGACGGTCGCGGACACCATTTTAGCTCCGGCAACCGGAATGTTGTTTGTGAATGGTTTCGCCGGGCAGCCCACTTTTTTTAAGGATGCGCTGGAAAAAATCGGCGTCCAGGCGGATTTTGTGGCGCACAAGGAATACAAAACCGCCCCGCAGGAATATACCCGCGGCTCAATGTCGCCGGAAAGCCGGGAAGTGCTCAACCAAATTCTCGATCAATATTTTGCGGAATACGTCGATACGCTGGCAAGCGCCCGCCAACTGGACGCCCAAACGGTTCGCAGCCTGATCGACCGGGGACTGTTTTCCATGCAATCCGCGTTTCAGCAGGGGTTGCTGGATACATTAATGTATGAACAGGAATTCAAGGATCACCTCAAAAAACAGTTTGACGAGAAACCGGAATTCGTCTCTTTGGGTCGCTATCAAAAGACGCCAAATCCCAAGGCTGCGCATTCCGCCAAACAAACGGTCGCGGTGATTTTCGGAACCGGAATGATTGTCAACGGCGGCGAGGCGCTTTACCGGCAGGGCGATTTGGTCACCTCCGGCGGCATGGCCAAAGCCATTCATTCAGCGGCGGATGACGACGACATCAAAGCGATTATTCTGCGCCTCGACAGCCCGGGCGGCTCCGGCTCTGCGTCGGATATCATCTGGCGGGAAGTGGTCGAAGCGCGCAAGAAAAAACCGGTGTTCGCCTCGGTTTCCGACATGGCCGCTTCTGGCGGTTATTACATCGCCGTGGCCGCGGATACCATTATTGCGCCGCCCAACAGCTTGGTCGGCAGCATTGGTATTTATGCCGGAAAATTTTCCTGGAAGGATTTGTACGAAAAGATCGGCGTCAAAAAAGAGATGATCAAACGCGGCAAAAATGCTGATTTTTTTAGCGAAACACGACCGTTCACACCCGAACAGCGGCAAATTCTCAGCGATTTTCTGCTGGCCTTTTACCGGGATTTTGTCCGTAAAGTCGCGAACGGCCGGGGCATGACGCCGGAGCAGGTCGAAAAAATCGCCAAAGGCCGCGTGTGGACCGGTCTGGCCGGAAAGGAAAACGGACTGGTGGATGTGCTGGGCGATTTTGATACAGCCATCCGCATCACCAAGCAACGATTGGGCGTGCCCGCGGATGAAAAGATACGCCTGATGATGTATCCACGCCTGGAATCCTATTTTGAGCGCTTATTCGGCAGCCGCTTTCCGCTCAAAATGGCGGAAATTTTGCCGGCGTTCAAAAATGCGCCGCAGGGTGTTCGCGGCATGGTGCGGGCCATTCCGTATTTGCAAGCGGGCGAACCGCTCTATTTTTATCCCTATAATTTTTGATTTGCCGGAACCTTACAAATGTTTATCCTGTGTTTAGAAAACGCATGAACTATCCAGGCGAATGTCCTGGTGCGGTAACAAAACGGCGCTTTTTGGAAAATAACGTTACGAAGCAGGAGCTTCGCAACGTGGAGAAGCCGAAAAATGTTTGTTCTTGTTCCAATCCCGGAGCGCCGGGATTGGAACCCTTTTTTTGTAAAGCTCTGCTTTAATTCTTACCGGCACAGCAAAATGTTATACTAATTTGATTTTATAATGTTTTGATCTTCCATTATCGTCTTCCCGGCTTGCCAGGGAGAGATTTAGAAGGGGTGTCAATCAAAACATCAAGACAAGCTCAAATTAAAACAGTATTACAATGGGTGTAGATTCGGTTTTACGTAATTACTACCTCCAAATATGTCACCCCCCGGAACGCCGGGCTACTCTACATACACATCTTTGGCATGGTAATTGAAGAAGGGAATTGGCAAAGGAAACTCACCCCCAACCCCTCCCCCGGCTTTCCGGGGG
>CAYVDX010000658.1:0-3061 GCA_964450485.1 uncultured Calditrichaceae bacterium | reverse complement strand
GGCTCGCTGGATCCATTTCGGCTGATGAATATTTTTCGCAATTTTTTATCGCGGTTTTCCGGCAAAACATCGCCCGTCGTGCATCACGAAAGCGGCGGCTGGTTGCGTAAATTATCCGCCGCTGTTTTTGTGCCGGACTCCCGGCTGCTGTGGCTGCCTTTTGCGCTATTCCGGCTTCGGCGTTTACACCGGCGGCAGAAAATCGACCTCATCATCGCAACCATGCCCCCGTTCACCGCCGGATTGATCGGCATTTTGGCCCAACAGCTTTTACGGCTTCCCACCGTGCTGGATTTCCGTGACGCCTGGCGGGAAAATCCGTACCTGCCGCCGGGCGGAAAATGGCAGCAAAAATTAAATGCGCGACTGGAAAATTACTGCATTCTTAGGGCGCGCGGCGTCATTTTCGTCAACCCGGCGCTTTCGCAAGAATATTTGAACCGCTTTCCGCAAATTCAGGAAAAACCGCATGTTACGATTCGCAACGGTTACGATCCCGACGACTTCACGAATCCCCCCGATTCGACCGGTCTCCCATCCACTCATTCGCGCTTCGACCTCGGCATCATGGGGACAATCTACTCACAGGGCAATTGCCCGGAAACGCTGTTGGAAGCCTTGCGGCAAATGAGGATCACTCAACCGGAATTGTCGCAAAGATTTTGCTTGACAATTTTAGGAAAATGGACGCCGGAATTCCCCGAACTCATCGCGTCGCTCGGCATTAGTGATCTCATCGAGCTCCTCCCCTACCTTCCCCATCGCGCGGCATTGAAACGCGCCGCCCAATTTGACGCGCTTGCGCTGGCGATTGATTCCCGAATCCCGGGAAGCGCGGCAGTCACCCCGGGGCGGATTTATGAATATTTATATTTGCGAAAACCGATTTTAGCGTTGTGTCCGCCAAACAGCGATCTTGCCGATCTCGTCCGGGCAAACAACGCCGGTGAATCAGTTGATTTTGAAGACATTGCAAAAATAAAAACCGTTTTAAACGATTGGATGGAATGTTCGCGGGAAATACGCCAACGCTACAAATTTACGAATTTAGCACAATACCATCGCGACACACAAACCCAACAATTGCGGCACTTTGTCCGGACATTTTTTTGAACCATTTTGATAAACGATTTCCCTGTAAATACAATTTTTTGTATATTTTAAGTAACGCTGAAAAAACAATTTCCTCATTTGCCCGGGCTAAAACGATAGGTCCATTGAGGTAACTGTTCATCTTTATTCCACAAATGCGGAAGTTTAATTTTGGTTGTTACTAATTGCTTAAATTTCGATCCATAAATTGAAGATGAAGACATGAAAGCCGTCATTCAGCGTGTATCCGAAGCGAACGTCAGTGTTGATGAGAAAATTGTCGGGCAAATTGATTCGGGATTTGTTATATTATTGGGCGTTGCCGGCGATGACGAAACAGCCGACGCCGATTACCTCGTCGATAAAATCGTCAACCTGCGGGTTTTCGACGATGACGCGGGAAAGATGAATTGCAGCTTGCTTGAAAAAAATGGAGAAGCGCTTGTTATTTCACAATTTACACTTTATGCAAACACGCGCAAGGGCCGCCGTCCGAGCTTTACAGACGCCGCGCCGCCCGAAAAGGCAGTGCCGTTATACGAATATTTTATCCAAAAAATTGCGGAACGGGGCGTCCGCGTCGCGCAGGGGATTTTTGGGGCAATGATGTTGGTAAAAATTCACAACGCGGGGCCGGTCACCATTATTCTGGAAAGCAAAGATCGCCTGAAACCGCGGCGGGCATAGCCTTGGAAAGAACGTCAAAATATTGTTCACAAAAATGGAACGGTTCACAAAAAAAGATTTCAAACAATAAACGAGACAAAGATGCAAATTCTTCAAAAACTTATACATCTATTGCAAAACGCCGGGCGGGCATTTGGGCGCTTTCGCTGGTGGCAAAAAATCCTGGTTAGCATTGGGGGGATTATTCTTTTTTCATTCTTTATGGATTGGGTGGTCATGCCGCTCTATACCCGGCACGGCGCTGAATACGAATTGCCGGATGTCACCGAAAAAACCGTTCAGCAAGCCATTGATATTCTTGACGACAGCGGCTTTATTCCCATTCTTCAGGATTCGGTTTATGACGCTTTTTACCCGGCGGGTTCCGTGATCCGGCAAAATCCGCCGTCTTTTTCCACGGTCAAAAAAGGACGGCGGGTGTACCTGGTGGTCAGCAGTGGTTCACGACCGGTTTTTATGCCGAACCTGGTTGCCGAAACCCTCACGAATGCCAAATTGAAACTTCGCGAAAGCGGCTTGACGCTAAACGAGGTTAGCTACGATTATTCCAGGGATTATCCCTATCGCGGCGTGGTGATCCGCCAGTCCGTCCCGCCCGGCGAAAAAGTCTTTTCAAACGCCCGTGTTGACCTGACGGTCAGCCTGGGAGCGCCGCCGTCGTCATTGGTGATTCCGTCTTTTGCCGGGAAAAGCCTTGAGTCCGCCTTGCAGGAGCTCAGCGTGCTGGGTATTTCCGCGGATAAAATCAGCACCCGCTATCGCTATCGACCCAATTTGGTCCCGCAAACGGTTATTTCGCAATCAACACCGCCCGGCACGCCGGTCAGTGACGTGGAATCCATTGAACTGCTGGTCAGCGCCGATCAAATTCCCGACCGCGATGCGCCATTCAAGGGCGGCGCGGATCGAAATTAATAACGGAGCAACCATGAACTACCAAATTTTGCCTTCCATTTTGGCCGCGGATCACGGCAAATTTGTCCCGGAAGCGTTAACCGTCGATATTCCGGAAGTTGAATACTTACACATCGATGTCATGGACGGGCATTTTGTCCCAAACATCTCTTTTGGCCCGACCGTGGTTCAATCATTGAAAAGTCACACCCGTTTCAAGCTCGATGTGCACCTGATGATTGACAATGTGGATCAGTACGTTCCCGCTTTTGCCGACGCCGGGGCGGACAATATTATTATTCATCAGGAAGCCGCCCGCCATTTGCATCGCAGCTTGCTGCTCATTCGGGAATGCGGCGCAAAAGTGGGCGTGGCCATCAATCCGTCA
>CAYVDX010000657.1:0-3062 GCA_964450485.1 uncultured Calditrichaceae bacterium | reverse complement strand
TTTCCGGTAAAATACCGGATGGCGGTTCACCCGTTTTTGGAAATAAAACGACCGACGGTTTGTTTGGATTGAAGGGCGAACACGTTGGTTCGCCCCTACCGCCGCCGTCGTCGCCGTCGGTGGTGATGGGGGCGGCATTGCCGCGGGTGTTGCAATGGTTCAAAACCATGACGACCAACGAATATATCCGAAACGTGAAACAAAACGGATGGCCGCGATATGACAAAAAATTGTGGCAACGCGATTATTACGAACATATTGTTCGCAATGACATCGAATTGAACCGAATCCGCAAATATATCCGGGAAAATCCCGAAAAATGGGAAAGAGATCGGGAGAATAGATTTTGAAAATAAAATTTTTGATGACATTTATTGCGGTATGTTGGGGAATTTTTATTTTTCAAATTTCGTTATTCGCCCAAAACCCGCCCCCGGATTCCACCGCAACGCAATCGATTGATCAATTGCCGCTGGATTTGAATAACGCCGCGTTCGAAGAAATCGCCCGGTTGCCGATCCCCCGGGATTTAGCCGAGCGGATTTACGAACGGATACAATACGCCGGGCCCTTCAAAAACGTATTTGAACTGCGCAACGTCGAAGGCATGACCCAGGAATTGCTGCTGAAAATCAAACCGTTGGTGCGCATCGAACCCTTCCGGGAACTCAGCGAGCGGGAAGCGCGGCTCAATAATCTGTATTTCCGGCTGGATCGCTGGGGCGGGGATGAGGGCACCAACCAGGCGTTGATCGATTCATGGATTGCCCGCGCCCTGGAACCGGCGAACATCAATGAAATGCGCTACGACGAACTGCTCAACCTGCAAAGCGTCACGCCGGTGGACGCCGCGGCAATTGTAAATTATCGTGACCAGGTGGGGCGGATTACCGGCGCGCGGGATTTGCGAAGCGCCCCGTATCTCTCTTATTTTGGCTATCGCAACACCCGCAATTTTGTCTCGTTTGATACACCGGAGCGCCGAAAAGAATTTCACGGCAACTGGCTGTTTCGGGCGACCAATGCGCCGTTTTTCACCGAGGAAGCGGAGATCAGTTCCGGCGTGCAGGGCGCGGGTTTGAGCGACATCATTTCCGGGAGCATTGTGCAGAACAAATATCCCGATGTGTATTCCCGGCTGGTGGGCAATTGGGGACCGGATGTCAAATTCGGGCTGTCCCACTGGCATGCGCTGGGCGAACCGGTGTTTAATACGAATCTGGGGTTCGGCACAATTCCCAAGGTCAAATTCTATTTGGGATTGGAAAACCGCAAGTTCGGCCCGCTGCAAATGCGTAAATTATATTTGGGCAATTATTCGCTAACATTTGGCCAGGGCGTAATCATGGAAAACACGGATTTTTTTCAACCGCGCAATTCCGGATTTGGTTTTCGCAAGCGCTTTTTGGGGCTTTCCGGGGATAATTCCCGCACCCGCGAATATAAATTTACCGGCGCGGCCGCGGAGTTGGCTTATGGCAACGCCAACCTGTTTCTGTTCGCTTCCTTTGATAAACGCGACGCCATTTTGAACCGCCAGCCCGTGCTTTTCAAGGGCGAATTGATCCATCCGATGAACCAGTTGATCGTGCTGGATCAGCGATTTTCCCATGCGCCCGGCGACGCGGCACGCCGGCAGGACAGCCTTTCCTGGCGCGATTCCGTCAAGGAATTACTCTACGGGCTTCACGCGGGATACAACATTTTTCCGGCCACGCAAATCGGCTTCACCTGGTACGAAAGCGCCTACGACCGCCCGATTCGCCCGGACATCGCCGAAATTGTCGCGCCGGAAAATCTTGGGCAAATCACTCTGCCGGATAACGAAATTTTTAACGCGTACGGCGGCAGCATTTCCGACGGCGAAAATCCCTTTTGGAGCGATGCAAAATCGTTCCGCCGGGTGTTTGGCGTGGATGTGCAATCCGTTTATCAAAATGTGGCGCTGCAGGCTGAATACGCCGAGCTTGACCGCGACGCCGGTTTGGGTTTATTTCGCAAGGGGCGAAATCCCTGGGCATTTGTGGGCAGCGCGTTTGTGCAATACAACAGTTTCAATTTCCTGGCGCTCTATCGCAATTATCAACTGGGATTTGACAATCCCTACCAGCGCTCTTTTTCCAATTACCGCCGCTACAAACGCACCATTTTTGAGGATTTTTTCTATTTGCAGGATGACTTTTACCTGCAACTGTATTCCAACAATCCCCAGCCGCAAAATGAGCGGGGATTTTATTTCAGCTCGCGCTATCAAATCAATCGCAAGTTCACCCTGACCGCGGAATACGACAACTGGCTGCGAAATTCCGACGACGTGTCGCAATACCGTTTTCGGTTTACCCTGCAATATCGCCCGGTTTTTCCGATCACCATCAATTTGCGTCAGAAATACCAGGCGCGCGAGCCGCTGAACGACAAAACGCTGGAGTTCTTCGATAACGCCGAATTTCGCGGGCAGATGCGTTTACGGCTCTCGCGATTCGATGATCTGAGCTTGCTGTACATGAATTCGCGGGTCAAATTTCGCCCGCGGCCGCGCCTCTCTTTTCCGGCGGATCCCACGCCGCAAGGGCAAAATTACGATGATACCAATTTGGGCGGCACAGCGGCATTGCCGGGCAGCGCATTGGGCGCGTCCTACACGCACAATTTTAACGAATGGCTGAAATTCCGGGGATTTTTAGGCTTTTACAAAGGCTTTTTCTGGAATTTTGAAGACACCGAATTTTTTGTGATGAACAGCGAGCGCGGGGCCACGCGAATGTGGTTTTCGGTCTATTCGCGCGTCAGCAGCCGGGTCAGCCTGCGCCTGAAATACACCCGCGATTATCAAAAAGCCATTACCTTTGCCCAGGCGCGCGACAGCAACAACAACGTCATCGAGCCGGGGAACAGCAGCTTTCAGCCGGGACGTTTTTACCAGGGCAGCCTTATTCAACCGACGCAGGAATTTTATTATTTGGAGTTTAATTTACATTTTTAGCGATCAGCTTTCAGCGGTCAGCTTTCAGCGATCAGCGATCAGCGATCAGCGATCAGCGATCAGCGATCAGCGATCAGCG
>CAYVDX010000656.1:0-3066 GCA_964450485.1 uncultured Calditrichaceae bacterium | reverse complement strand
TACCAATTCAAATAAATCCAGCATTTTCGGGGTCTTCCCGATAATTTTGTCGAACCTGAATTTCTCGCCTAATTGATCACGCAGGTACTTGTTTTCCCGGATCAACGAATTCAGCTGAGCTATCGTTTCAACTTTAGATAAAATTTCATCGAGATGAAGCGGCTTCAGGATATAATCCTTGGCGCCTTTTTTCATCGCTTCCACCGCGGTTTCAACAGTGCCGTGAGCCGTTACCATGATCACGGAAATATCCGGGAATTCATCGTTCACAACCTCCAACAGTTCCATGCCGCTCATTTTTGGCATTAATAAATCCGATACGATTATATTTGGCGCTTGCTCACGTATGCTTTCCAAAGCCTCCAGACCGTTTTGAGCGGTCAGCGTTTCATAACCATTGGTATGAAACCAATCTTCCATTAGTTCAAGCGCATCGGGTTCGTCATCTACAATTAGAATGCGTGTATTCACGTATTACCAACCTCCAAAAAGTCTGTTAAGTATTGTTTTATTGATTTTCGTTTATGTTTTGCAACGCCGTTTTTTGCGCGGCGTTATCGGTTTTTACACCTGCAATTTTGAAATGGAGCTTCAATGTCTTTTGATCGCCGACAAGCGTTTCGATATACATTTTTCCGTCGTAATTCGAAATAATGGTATGCACCAGCGCAATATCCAATAACGAGTGATTTTTATGCGGCAGGATGTCGTGGATGGTTTGCAAAAAGTCGCCATTTGATTGCGTGTCTTTGAAATTGACTTGAATCTCCAATATGTTTTGCTGAGAAACCGATTTTAATTTACGGCAATACACTTGTATGCGTGTGCCCGGAGAAACAATGTTTTCAATAACCCGAAACAGATAGTCAAAAGCGTCTTGTAATTGTAATTGATTTGCATTGATAAGCAATTCTTTTTCGGGCGCTTTGTAATGAAGCTTATAGGTGACATCCTGACAGGTGTCTTTTTCATTCAAAAATTTTTCCAGAAAGGGAACAAGCGCAAGCGACTGCGGAATTGAATCTTCTTTATTTATGTTAAAGCGCCGCAGTTTATCAATTATTTCCGCCACGCGGTCCAACTGTCGATTGATGGCGTTAAATGATTTGTGATGTTGAGAATCGTCTAAATTTTGCATCAACAACTGCAATCTCCCCGATAAAATGTTTATCGGATTGTGAACTTCGTGTGCCAATGCTTTTGCTAAAAGTTTAATGGTACTGAGTTTTTCCTTGCGCAATAATTGGGTAAAATTATCCTGTGAAAGGGTATGATTTTCCATTACAATAATAATATTGTTGTCATTGTCCGGAACCGGGTTGAGAAAATCTGCGTCAATGTTGACGTCTAACAACTCATTATTCGGAACTTTTAGTGCGATTTGGTGGCAACGCACGCTTTTCCCGGCGTTGAGCTGCTTTTGAACATAATTAAGTACTTTGAAACCGTCATCAATATATTCTTGCAGATTTGAGTGTTGAAGCATATCCCCGGGGAGTTGCATTACCCCTTCAAAAGTAGCGTTAAAGTAAATAATTTCAAAATCTTGATTCACCACAGCCACTGCATCCTCAAAGCGGTTTAACACGTTTTCATAAAATCTTTTTTTCTGACGCAATTCGCTCACTTCTCTTCTTAAATCATCGCGAAGCCGCAATATGGCAGACGCCTGCAATAGCATCGCTTTAATTGAATTCTCATTAAAGGGCGTGAACAAATAACAGTCGATACCCTCTTTTAGAATGTCGGATTCGTTGGCGAGATAGGATTCGTTTGTCAATAAAATGGTGAAAATCTCCGGGAGGCTGGCCTTGAGGCGATAAAATGGCGCAAGGCCGTCTTTTTGCAAAAGCGCGGCGGAAAATATGGAAATATCCACGTTAATATTTCGCGTTTTGTCGAGCGCTTCTTCGACGCCCTCACATGAAAGCCCATCTATGTTTAGTTGATGAAGAGAGCTTTCGAGTTTAGTGCGCCGCGATTCATCGTTGATGATGAGCAACGCAGCATGGATGCGCATATAGCCTCCGGTTTTAGTCGCGTACAATCCGTCCGATTCTTGCAGCCGTCATTAAAGCCGCGGTCTTCGACGATCTTTTTGTCAAGTTTTGTAACAGAAAGATTTGAATACTTCTCGCCCCGAGATTTGATCAAAATGTCTGAAAACTCAACACTACAAATTAATTATCGACACTTTATTAAGGAACTTTTGCGAAAAATTTAAAAAATTGGGGAAAAACAAGACATATTATACTTCAAATGGCCATAAATTTAACTTTTTTGCCACAGAGACACGGCGTTCACTGAGACTTGAACATAAATGTCTTAAAATAACGCTGTGTCCTCTGAGCCTCCGCGGCCGAAAAAAATTCTATGTCCTTTCGCGGTATAGCCGGCGTGAATTCGGGATTTCATTTATTTGTTTTCCGCGATCGCTTTGCGAATAAAATTCAACACTTCCGGCAGTTTATCGGCGTTTTTTGCCCCGGCCGTGGCCAGGTGCGGCCGCCCGCCGCCCCCGCCTCCGGCGATTTTTGCGGCATCCCGCACCAAATCCCCGGCTTTGAGTTTTTTGGATTTTACCAAATCGTCGGTAATCGCGCAAACCAGGTTGATGCGCCCGCCGTCAATGTGATTGACAAAAAAT
The DNA here is from genome assembly GCA_964450485.1 of uncultured Calditrichaceae bacterium. GTDB lineage: Bacteria > Calditrichota > Calditrichia > RBG-13-44-9 > J075 > JACKAQ01. The sequence goes on along the minus strand of CAYVDX010000656.1, from coordinate 419 downwards.
CCTACCGTGTGCGGCTGTTTTTGGCGCACTTTGTCGCCCAACTGTTTGAGTAGTTCGATGTCTTGATTTTCAAATTCCTGAATCACCAGGGAAATATCGCCGATCTTTTCGGCGTGTTTGATGAACGCATCCACGCGTTGCAGCACCTGTTGTGCGCGAAGCTGCTGCAATTCTTTTTCCAGGGATTTGATCTGCGTTTGCATTTCCAGAATGCGATTGGGCAGCTCATCTGTTTTGGCATTCAGCAGGTGATCCAAATCCCGCACAACATCGCGATTTTTTTGGATAAACTCAACCGCTTTCGGGCCGGTCAACGTGCCGAAAACGCTGTATCCCCGTGTGGTGCGGGGCGGTTCGTGGGATGACGATCCCGAAATTCTGCGCAGTGCCGCCCGCGTGGGGTCTTCCAAAGAATGGAA
>CAYVDX010000655.1:0-3067 GCA_964450485.1 uncultured Calditrichaceae bacterium | reverse complement strand
CGAAATTTTTAAGATAAAATCAAATATTACAGTAAGTTAAAAACACTTTAAATAAGACCTGTGCATAATGCAGGCTAAAGTTAAAAGTGATCTAAAATGTCTGGCGCCCAACTCGTTCCACGCTCTGCCGGGAATGCCGGCTTCAGACGCTCCGCGTCGAGTTTGTTTCCCGTCAGCCGAAATCACGAGCGGCATCACGACGGAAAGTGACTGCGCCGGAGGGATGGTTTTCTCGCTGCCAACACGCTAACACCTCGAACAATAAAAAACGCGAAACTCCGAAACGCGGAGACAATGGGCGAATGCAATACGGTAAATTGGCGGATGCAATACGCCCCTACATCGCCCTTCGCTCCACGATCTACGATCTACGATCTTTCCCGCCGCACAACATTCTCCCGCCAATTATACGGCTGTTTCTTACGCAATACCACCTTATGCGCTCTCAAGCGGATGGCGTTGATATTGATAAATCCGGTCGAATCCGTGGCGTCAAAGCCGCCCTCTTCGTCCATGCTGGAAAGCTCTTTGTCATACAGCGAGGTCGGCGATTCACGCCCGATCACCTGCACATTTCCCTTGTAAAGCGATACCAGCACCCGCCCGTCGATGTATTCCTGGCTTTTGTTAAATGCGCTCATGATAAAATCCATTTCCGGCGAAAACCAAAAACCGTTGTAAATCAATTCCGCGAATTTCGGTACCAGCGAATCGCGCAAATGCATCACTTCCTTGTCCATGGCCAATCCTTCCAAATCGCGATGCGCCGTCCACAGCACAGTTGCCCCGGGCGTTTCGTAAATGCCCCGTGATTTGATCCCGATAAAGCGATTTTCCACCATGTCAACGCGGCCAATGGCGTTTTCCCCGGCCACTTTGTTGAGATACATGAACATCTCCAGCGGCGTTTCTTTTGTCACGTCAGCGGTGTGATCGATCACAGCCACGGGATCGCCATCCATAAAATGAATTTCCAAAACGGTTTCGCTGTCCGGGGCGTTTTGCGGGGAGACCGATTTGCTGAACACATTTTCCTCCGGCCGCAAACCCGGGTCTTCCAAAATGCCCGCTTCGTGACTGATGTGCATCAAATTATCATCTTCGCTGTAGGGCTTTTTCTTTGAAGCGGTCACGGGAATGTCGTATTTTTTGGCGTAATTGATCAAATCCGTGCGCCCTTTGAATTCAGCCAAAAAAACCGGATCGCGCCACGGGGCAATCACCTGAATTTCCGGGTTGAGCGCAAAGCAAGTCAACTCGAAACGCACCTGGTCGTTGCCCTTTCCGGTGGCGCCGTGGGCGATAAATCCCGCGCCTTCTTTTTCCGCGATTTCCACCTGCCGTTTTGCCAGACACGGCCGCGCCAGCGATGTGCCCAACAAATATCGCCCTTCGTAAATAGCGTTTCCGCGCAGCGCCGGAAAAATGTAACGCCGGACAAATTCCTCCCGCAAATCCTCGACATACACTTTGGATGCGCCGGTTGCCAACGCTTTTGCTTCCACCGCGGCAAAGTCCTCTTTTTGCCCGATATTCCCGACAAAGCAAATCACCTCGTAGCCTTTGTTGGCCAGCCATTTCAAAATAACGGAGGTATCCAACCCGCCGCTATACGCCAGAATCACCTTTGGTTTACTCATAATGTGAAACTTCCTTCGTTCGATGAATTTTATTTGTGTTTGTTCAGCAAATTGCGTGAAAGCCGTTGGAACGGCGATAGACTATTCACACTTCTCATTATCACCGGGATTAATCCCGGTGTCAATAAGAATATATTGGTTTGAAATAACCGTTTCAACGGTTTCCATTTTAATCGCTAAACAAGCACAAACCAGTTAGTAATGAATCCTGTTTATCCTGTTAATCCGGTCAAAATTTATTTGACGAAACGAATTTAGCAGGTTTTAACGGGATTTGAAATAAAACTTTGAATTAGTCGTTTTTTGCGATTTGTAAACTTTGTTAGCGATTTCGACAAAACTCGTCATTAATTGAGCTACGGTTACGATGCGATTATTCGTGCCCGCGGTGCAACGATTTCGCAAATAAAAAACAGATAATTCATTGAAAAACAGTACCTTGAAGAATACACTGCTCGCTCCGATTCTCCAACAAGCTCATCATTTTAATGAATGGCGTATCATTTGCGGACTGAATAATGAAAGCGGGAATATTTATTTTCTTGAAATTTGAGAAAACTGTTGAGGAATGAATATGAAAACCATTTTGGAGATATTTGTCATCGGGATAATAATTTTCGCCTTCAGCGGGTGCAATAGCGGGCATTTGCGGGAACGAAATCCTCAAGCGTCGGATCGCCGGTTTACGCCGGTGCAAAAACAACAGCGCCGCCACATACACGCGCACCCGGATTTGGCGCTGCGCCACCGGGATGAAGTGATCCGTTGCGCCCGTGAATATGACATCGATCATCGCTTTTTGCTGGCGCTGATTCAAAGCGAATCCTCCGGTCGCTGCGGGGCGGTCAGCCCGGATAAAGCGTACGGCTTATTTCAATTGCGCGTGCCCACAGCCCGGAATTACGATCCGGCCGCAACCGGGCGGCGGCTGCTGAAAGCTGATTACAATATTTACATCGCCTGCCAACATTATCGCTGGCTGAAACACCAGATCGACCATCATTTTGGAGACGCGAGCGATTACCATAAGATGATGCTGATCGTGGCTGCCTGGAATGCCGGGATCGGCGAAGTGATCAAACACAACGGTATTCCCCATTTCCGGGAGTCGAAAACCCTGGTGCGCCGCGTGGCGAATAAGTATGATGAATATGTTCGGATGGGTGTATAAAAAACGGAGTGCTGGCTTTTAGCCGGCGTGGAGCGTGGAGCGTGGGGCGTGGGGCGTGGGGCGTGATTCGTGAAAACACGGCGTGCTGACCTTAGTTTGCCGCCGTAAAGCACAAGACGTAATAATTTGTTTTTTCTCATATTACCCACCACCCAATCACGCAATCACACAATCACGAATCACGCAATCACGCATCACGCATCACGCATCACGCATCAGCAATCGCAATATTCCTCGTTCAAATACTTCCGGGTCT
>CAYVDX010000654.1:0-3069 GCA_964450485.1 uncultured Calditrichaceae bacterium | reverse complement strand
TGACCGGGATTTTTGGTTTGTGCTGGAGGCGGGACTCGAACCCGCACGCCCGTTTGGGCACTACCCCCTCAAGATAGCGTGTCTGCCAATTCCACCACTCCAGCAAACGGACAAATGTTATTTGCCGGGATTCTCATTGTTTTGAGAATTATCAGCGCCGCTGCCCGGCGCGGGCTGCGAGGGATTCGCAGTGCCTTCGGTCGCACTCCCGTCAACACCTGGCGGCGGTGGCGTCAAGGGTGCGGTGGTTTGCTGTTCGGTTCTGATGCGCTCCTGGGTTTTACTATCCGGCGCAACTCCGCCCGAGGTGCTGATGACGCTGATAATCAGACAAATGACGCCAAAAGAAATGGCTAATCCGATGGTTGCCTTCTGTAAAAAAGATGTTGCACCGCGCGCGCCAAGAATGCCGCCGGCAGAACCCATTCCGCCAAAAGAACTTGCTAAACCACCCCCCTTGCTGGCTTGCATTAAAATAACAATAATCAGCAAGATACAGGTAACCACAAAAAGAAAAATTAGAAAGCCATATAACATTTAATATTCTCCGTTAATCTTATTTTCTTGTTCGAGCGAGCAAATTTACAGTCTCGCCTGTCGTGTTTCAAGTCTTTTTTAAATTGATTTTACCGAGATTTTTAGGGGGAACTTTTCAGCGCCGGACAGTTTTTGACGAACGCGTTTTACGGAGCTTTAACGAAAATTAAGTAACAAAGCCCCAAAACCGGGGGATCCGCTTTGTTACAAGTCGTGGTGAAAATTTTGCCCCTCGTTGCGTAGCGGAGTTTATCCCGTTGCGGAGCTACGCAACAGCGTTTCCGGGGAAGTCCTGCTTCAAATTCACTCATGATCGCCTTTTTCTAAAATGTGTTCGCTACTGAAGGGAAATTTATGAAAAAGCTTGATTTTTTTAGTAAAGATTCTTTATTTCAACATCCTTTGGGGGCGTAAATATACGTTTTTTTTTTTGATGACATTATCGGCTTTATAGAGCCAATATGGGTGCACGCGAATGTTAAAATCTTGCCCGTTTTTGTATCCACTGCATACTAATTTGACAACATCAGCCGTACTACGGTTATTAATCCTTGCAGCACGAAAGTGCTGTTTTTGTTTCACATCCAAAATAAAAGAGTAAGGAAGTTATGGCAGCAAAAACATTTAATGTTTCCATGGCAACGACGATTGCGAAAAAAATGGTCATGGCGTTGACCGGACTGTTTTTAGTTGTTTTTGTGATCGAGCACATGCTGGGGAACCTGTCGTTTGTTTTTGGCGGACCCGACGTTTATAATATGTATGCGCATAAGCTGATTAGCTTTGGGCCGATTCTTTATGTGATCGAGCTTATCCTGGCGGCGGCGTTTATCATTCACATTTGGAATGGCGTGGCCATCTCGCTTCACAATCGCCAGGCGCGGCCGTCGCGGTATTACAAGCTGAAAAGCACCGGCGGGCCGAGCAAGCAAACCCTTTCATCCAAAACAATGATTTACACCGGCTTAATCCTGTTCATTTTCACGGTCATTCACTTGCAAACATTCAAATATGGCGCTTATTATGAAACGACCGTGGATGGGCTTGTCGTGCGCGATTTATACCGGCTGATGCGGGAAAAATTTCTCAACCCGGCGTACGCATTCGGCTATATGGCGGTGATGATATTATTGGGCTACCACCTGCGGCATGGATTTTGGAGCGCGTTCCAATCGTTGGGAGCGAATCATCCAAAATATTCCAACCGGATTTACGCCATTGGCGTTGTCATCGCAATCATCGTTGCCTTTGGCTTTTTGGTCGTGCCGGTAACCGTGTATTTTTCACAATTTTTTTGATGGAAACCCGCCGGTTTCATGTTTTCAAGGATAGAAATTATTTACAACACTCAGCACCATAAAATACTGTAGAGGACGAAATAAAAATGGCCAATACCTCAAATCATTTTCCGGATAGCAAAATCCCCCCGGGTCCCATCGAGAAAAAATGGGACGTACATAAAAACAACATCAAGGTTGTCAGCCCGAATAACAAGCGAAAATTCAACATTATTGTCGTGGGGACCGGCTTGGCCGGCGGTTCTGCTGCGGCGTCATTAGCGGAGTTGGGCTATAATGTCATGTCGTTTTGCATCCAGGATTCGCCGCGGCGCGCCCACAGCATTGCCGCGCAAGGCGGCATCAACGCCGCCAAAAATTACCAAAATGATAACGACAGCGTTTTCCGTTTATTTTACGACACCATCAAAGGGGGCGACTTCCGTTCCCGCGAGGCAAATGTTTATCGGCTGGCGCAACTCAGCTCAAATATTATCGATCAGTGCGCCGCGCAGGGCGTTCCGTTTGCCCGGGAATACGGCGGTTTGCTGGCCAACCGCTCCTTTGGCGGGGTGCTGGTATCGCGAACCTTTTACGCGCGGGGACAAACCGGTCAGCAGCTTTTGTTAGGCGCTTACGGCTCGATGATGCGCCAGGTGGATTTGGGAAAAATTAAGCTGTTTCCCCGCCGGGAAATGCTCGATTTGATCGTCATTGACGGAAAAGCCCGCGGCATTATCGTTCGCGACCTGGTCACCGGAAAAATTGAACGCTATGTTGGCGACGCGGTTGTGTTGACCACCGGCGGCTATGGCAATGCCTTTTACTTATCAACCAATGCCAAAAATTCAAATGCAACCGCAGCCTGGCGTTGTTACAAACGCGGCGCTTATTTTGCAAACCCTTGCTATGTGCAAATTCACCCCACCTGCATTCCTGTTTCCGGCGATTATCAATCAAAGCTCACCCTGATGAGCGAAAGCCTGCGCAACGACGGGCGGGTCTGGGTTCCCAAAAAGAAAGGCGACACCCGTTTGCCGGATCAAATTCCCGAAGACGAACGCGATTATTACCTGGAAAGAAAATATCCGTCATTTGGCAACCTGGTGCCGCGGGATGTGGCCTCGCGTAATGCAAAATACGTTTGCGACGAAGGCCGCGGCGTCGGCGAAACCGGCTTGGCGGTCTATCTCGATTTTGCCGATTCTATCCAACGCAATGGCGAAGATTACATTCGCGATAAATACGGCAATCT